>NZ_JACJOD010000015.1 GCF_014695385.1 Trichocoleus sp. FACHB-46
CGCTTGCGGCACTATCTGGCTCGTCTGCATCGTCAGAGCTTCTGTTATTCCAAGTCACAAGAGATGCTGGAAGCCTCTATCTGCTTATTGACCTACTATCTGAGACATTGGAAGGCAAAATTCTGCTCCAAGCATCAGCACAGCTTGGCTCAATTGTTAGAGCTAGATTCGCAGAGCGTCCTGCTACCTTCCTACTCCACCTTTCGTCGTCTTTTTCTCCTCGTGGATGCCCAAGCGTGGGTCGATGCCCTTAACGTTTGGGCGCTCTCTCATGCCCCAGAGTGGACAGAGTTGGACTGGGCGATTGATGGCAAGAGCATCAAATGCACCTCGAGTGGGTGACAAACGTCAGCTCAAGATTTCATCTGCTTGGTGTCGGTGTATGGGCAGCGAGCAGGCGTGGTGCAGTTAGCCTTGATTATGGTTCCGTGCAACGATTGACCTTTGTCTAGTTCGCTAGTAAGTCGGTCTATGGAAGAACTCGCTGAGCTGATTCGGAGCAATCCTGACTTTCGTGAACTCAAACGCGCCTTGACCGTACAGATGGTGTCCCAAGGTTATACCTACTTTCAGATTCGCGATGTGCTGCAAGTCTCAGTCGGCTTGATCAGTAAATGGAAGCAAGCTTTTGAGGAGCAAGGAGTTCTAGGCTTGGCTTTTCAGTATCAAGGCTCCACGGGTTCCCTCACGCCCTCGCAACGCCTGGTGTTGCGTAGCAACTTCGCTGCTTTAGGTATTTAGACCGGCATGGATCAATTTTCAAGAATTTGAGTTGACCAATTTTCATCTACTTTAGGATAAGGGCCACAGAATTGACGCAAGGCATCTTTCAAGTAACTCACTAATCCAAATTTAGGGGAAGCGTTAAATCCAACCTTCAATTTAATTCGTTCCTTGACTGAAGAACTTCCCAGTAGTAAGCCAGGTACTTTAGGTAGTACATGATGCTCATAGTGATAGAAGGTGTAACCATAAAACAAAAAGTTAACGACTGGGTTCACTCGATATGTTCTTGATGCAAACTCTGTGAGTGCTTCACTACCGACAGGTAAGGCGTAATGTGAAACATTTTGCCCTATTCCCCATAAGGGCAAAAATAGGAGACGGCAGAAAAGAAAATAGTAACCTCCTATGTAAAAGAGAAAAACTGTAGTCAGAAAAGTAAATAATTGACAGCAAAGAAAACGTTTATTCCTATAATTTCCACGGCGAAACCAGTGTCCAAGCCAAGCAGAAGTTTTAGGTAGAATAGGAAATATATATCCAGCAATTTCGTGAAATACAGCCCCCCAGCCACATAAAGATAGGTAGTACTGGATTTTTCCTGCGAGGCCTTGATGAGATTCAGTCATATCAATCGTACAACTTGCATGAAGACGTCCGCATAAATGGTGATACGAGTGCGACCACCTCAACAGTAAGTAATTATGACCAACAACAGCGTATCCTAAACAGCCTAGAATGAAATTTAGCTGTTTGTGTCTTGGCCATGTTTTAGGAACTAATACTCCGTGAACAGTCTCGTGGCACCCGTGGTGAAGAGAAAGTATTAAAGGTACAGCGAAAAAACTATAAATATTTTGAAGAGATAGTAGACATATGATTCCCAAGGTAGTTCCTAAAAAGAAAACTGGGCTAAAACCATACCAGAATAGGCTAGCTCTTTGGCTCATGTTGTAGTCTCCAAATAGCGTCTTTTCTCTGCAATTATTTCGCTAATACGTTGCTTAATACCACTTTGATAAGTATCAGTATACTTAACTAATAAAGACTCCCTTTTTTCTGAAATTCTTAATTTATCTTTTACAGATTCAAAATCAATTGCGATTTTGGATAGCCACAACTCATAATATCCATTTATATAAATTAAATTTTCAAGCTCCTCAATAGAAGGCGTATGATCAAATTTTATAAAACATTCCTTTAAAAAGGAACTATTATAGCGCCCTGATATAAAGTCCTCTTTCCAGTCGGTCAAATCATCCTCCAATTTCGTAAGATAAATAAAATCTTTAATTGCATCACATATATATTGTGGTACTTGCTTACAACAAGCAGTTGCAACAAGCTCAAATAGAAAAAGTACGTGTCTTGCTGAGTTAACTATAATTTCGCGGTCAGACTGGATATCCATACTAGAGATCAGCTTACTATTCTTTTCTCCTTCATAAAGCGCATTTGCGAGATCAGAAAACAATAGATTTATGCTGCTACTTATTTTTGAGTCTTTTATTCCAGCAAGAGTAGCAAAATTTCTGAATCTATTTAAGCTGCCTACAAGAAGCAGAGATAAGGCTTTTGCAATTTCAGGATTTGTAAGATTACTTCCTAAAGGTTGGTTATCAATCAATGCATCTAGACAGACAATTGAAGCAGTCAAGTATGAGTATCCAGCTTTTAATTCATTAACTAAGGGTTCAGATATTATAATTTTCTCAGTATCAAAATAGTCCAAAGCTAAATTTACATGATCAAAAAGTAAAGGCTTATCATGAACCTCGCTGGCACAGAATTGCAAAAGAAAACTGCTATTTTCAGAAAAGTCCTCATTCAGGTAATTTTTTATAGAAAATTTATTTTGATTGTTAATTGTATTCATCGTCCCCGGCTTCATAACTTTAACAAAATTAAAAAAGCGCACCTCTAAAGAATGCGCTTCAAATCAATCATTTGTAATTAGTTTTACAAATCTTGATGTACTCGAGAATAAAATATAATCAAGAGCACTTCTATTTGATGATGAGAGTACAATCACAACCTAGTCATTGAACTATCGTTGGTGTCCAAACTTGTACTTGTGATTTTGTCTCTTGATTTTGCATTTGTGCAATGAATTGCCGCCTTCTCTCTGTAGAAATATGGCTTAAATTTACCCCGCCATTTTCCACTAGAGAATGCAAATCTTTAACATCGACTGATTGTAGAGATTTTAGATCGTTCTCAAGCAACTGATTCGGCATAGAGATTAAACCTCTAATGAGTTGGAACAGAGCAGACTTAGAACAAAGGTGTTTTTGATTTTTCTCAAAATGCCTTCATTAAAGGATTAAAACACACACATCATTATTATGTCCAGAGCTTAAGCCCTTGAAGACAAGCCGCTCGTCCTGCTTGGATCAATATCCTCTAGAGATCCATTAAAACAAGGGGGTAATAATGCTGTTTCCAGAGTGCTAAATGACACTTAAAACCTTGGTTTGAAAGGATTAAAGAAAACTTTTATGACTTAGCTGAAATATCCGAAGAAACATTTACATGTATGTTGAAATTTTTGAGATTTTTTCGCTAAATCCCCTACTGCTCAGATCTTTCAGCAAGCATGTGGCACTTGTCGTAGCTTCGCTACCTTTGGATCAACTACAACAAAAACTCCAGTGCTTTGTTAAGGCTTAAACACTAAAACACAATTCGTTAATTCTCAACCAACGATTCCAACTGCTGCAAAAGCTTCTCCATGCGCTTTCGCTTTTTGGGGTCATCTAGCCCCTGCTTCACCTTACGGGAAACAGAAACCAGGCGGTCGCTCAAGGTAGGTTGATGGGAAGTTGTTGCGGTGAGAGTCTTCAGTCGCTCCTTAATTTGCATCAAAGGCAAATTCTGGGCGATCGCCTCCTCTAAAAGTTGCTGCCGCGCCTGATCATTCTTTAGCCGAGCGATCGTTCGTGCCTTTGTGTATTCCAGCCTGCCCTGACGCAACACCTCTAGCACATCAACCGGAAGCCTCAGCAGCGGCAAACGTGATGTACGAAAGCTTTCAGGTGTTAAACCAATCGTCGATTCTAAGATTTCAGCGATCGCTTCCACCCGTCGGGAAACGTTTCCCGATAACTCAACTCCCTTCTTCTGAGCCGTCGCCATCTGGGTCAGCGCATCAAAAACTTCATCTTGGCTGCACTTTAATTTAAGCGTTAGCAGGTCTAACACCCCCTCCGTTTCCTCAATCGGGTTCAAGTCTTCCCGCTGCAAATTCTCAATCAATGCAAGCTGAAATGCCTCCTGGTCAGATAGTTCCCGCACCACCACAGGAACCTCCTGCAAATCAGCCAGTTGAGCCGCTCGATACCGTCGCTCTCCAGCAACCAACTCATACTGTCCCTTCGGCAGCGATCGCACCAAAATCGGCTCTAAAATGCCGTGTTGCTTGATTGACTCTACAAGCTGCTCTAGTTTTTCGGGGTCAAAAAAGCGCCGAGGTTGCTTGGCAGGCAAGCGAATCTTTTTGATCGCGATCGCGTTTGTTGCAACCGAATCTGTAGAGCCAGGATCAGGCTCAACTGAAGAACTCAAGAATGCACTAACCCCCCGCATCTCCGGAACCGCACGCTTCTTAGTCATGCTAGTGCCTCCAATTGAGTCGCGATCGTCTCCAAAACTTTGACCGCAGGATGACCAGAACTATACTGAGCCAACGGCAAATGCTCCATCGACGCATCAGCAAAAGCAGTCGCACGCGGAACAGGTGGAAAGACAGTTGTAATTGCTCCAAGCTGTTCCTGAATTGCCCCTAAAATCGATTTGTCCTGAGCATTACTAGCGGCATAAATAGTAGGCACCACTCCAGCAATCTTCAACTCAGAATTCACGTAAGTCTGTACCTGTTTAACACTATCCAACAGTAATTCTGTCCCCTTATAGCTCTTGTACTGCGTCTGAATAGGGATCAGCACATGAGTTGAAGCAACCAGACTCAAGACACTCAGAATTCCAAGACTGGGTGGTGAATCAATCAGAACCACATCATACTGATCCAAGATTGGCTCTAACACCCGCTTCAGCCGCCACTCGCGCGCCATCACAGACGTAAGCTGCATTTCTGCCGCACTAAGCATGATGTTAGAAGGCAACAAGTCCATCCCATGAATGCCCTGCTGGATCGCTAACGGAGCTTCATTGAGAATAGAGTCTGCAATAGTCTGCGTCAGATCAGCTGGCTCCAACCCCATAAAAACCGTCAAGCTCGCTTGGGGGTCCATATCAATCAGCAACACCTTACGACCATGCTGAGCGATGTGATAGCCCACATTCATAGTCAGCGACGTTTTCATCACGCCACCTGACTGGTTATAGATAGTGATTACTAAAGCCACCAGATTTACCTACGAGTCGTACTCAACAGCCTATGAGATTATGAGCGCAAGTTAATACTCTGAGCTACATTTACTCAAATCACACCATTAGAAATGGCTGAGCCACTAGTTTACAGTTTGATAGCTGTAAGCGATCGCAACTCTAATTTCAACTGGCTTCATATACGAGGAAAATACATGGTTAATTCCACGTTCAAATTCGCTGCACAATCGCCCGAAGAGTTAGCTGCCATTGTTGGTCGATTTCAGAACCAAATTCCCACCTGGCAAGATTACCTGTTCTTTTTAGGAATGCTACCAGAGTTCACTAGGCTCAAGTGGAGCTTTGAGCCAGGAACTGAAGATGAAGTAGATGAATTTGGTCGGCTATTTTGGCTACAAAGTGCTCTAGCTGAATGGGTCGACTACCTAGTGACAAAAAGCCAATCACCAGACTCAGAAGGAGTTCCGGTTCCGTCTGATCTCAGAAATTCTGAAAAAGTGGTCGTTAAAGTAAGGGCAGAACTTTCGAAAGCTGTTCTTGATCTCGCGCGCTTTACGTTTGACCGAGTATCGCATCTCAAAACAGCCAACCGCCCTACCCCCGAATCAGTTTGGTTCGCATGGGAAGTACAAAGCTTTGAGGATATGGTTTTGCATTCTGGATTAATTACCGGACAAGCAACAAAGCGGGAGAGCAAAGAAACCGTGAATGCTAGATGTCAGGAAATCGCCAAGATATTAGAAGCAGCGAATCCCAGAACATTGCTTTTGTCTACTGCAAAGGTAGACTATGCCGATGAACTTTTAGGAGATCTAGAGGCACTGCTTTGCTTCGCTTATGCAGAAGCAGTGAGTGATATCTACTTCAGAAATAGCAGGGAATACATCGGTTTTCAACGAGCCTTGAGAGCCTGGAGCCGAGAGTGTAGAAGCCATTCCTTCTGGATACTGCCTCAATTTGAGAATGGCAAGCGACTACCCACTGGGCGCAAAGCTAAACGAGATCCCAAGCAGGTCAACTCCCAAAATGTCAGGACTTACGCAAGAGCCATCTGAACAGACGGATGCTTGAGTTGTGCAATCAAGTAGTCCGAGAGCATCCCATGCTTGACTTGATAGATGGTTTTGCTGCTCTGGTAAGCGA
>NZ_JACJOD010000016.1 GCF_014695385.1 Trichocoleus sp. FACHB-46
AGTTGGTGCAACGGCGTTGGGTAAATTAAGCCTAGATCCAACCAGTTCCAACGATTTTCAAACCTTATGGCAACCTTGATTCCCGCTTTGAATAGCTGCTTATCTCGGATGACGGCTGGGGAAAAACGGTTAGCTGCCAGATTGGAGGCAAAGCTGGAGGATGATTATCTGCTTTGGTATGACGTGCCAATTGGCCCAAAGCAGTTACACCCAGACTTCATTGTTCTGCATCCCAGCCGAGGGCTCTTCATCTTGGAGGTCAAGGACTGGAAGCTAGACCACATTCACCGGGCAACTTCTACTTCAGTTGAGTTGGTCACTCCAAACGGCATTAAACAGGTAATGAACCCTTTGGCTCAAGCTAGAGGCTACGCTTTCGCGGTGAACGAACTCTTAGAGCGAGATCCCCTGCTGGTGCAGTCAGGACGCTACCAAGGCAAGCTACTGTTCCCTTATGGCTATGGGGTAGTCCTGAGCAACATCACTCGCACGGCTTTTGAGCAAACTGACTTAGGTGAAGTCCTAGAACCGCATCTTGTCATCTGCAAAGATGAAATGACTGATAAGGTTGACCCTGAAACCTTTCAGAAGCAGCTCTGGGATCTGTGTGCTTATCAATTCGGCTCCACGCTCAGGCGATCGCAGATTGATCGAATTCGCTGGCACCTCTTTGCCGATATCCGAATCTCATTTGAGCAGCTGACAATTTTTGGAGAGAGAAACGTTATAGAAGAGTCGAAGCCGGAGACGTTGATCCCAGACCTAATCAAAATCATGGATCTGCAACAGGAGCAGCTAGCCCGTAGCCTAAGAGATGGGCATCGGGTGATTCACGGGGTTGCCGGGTCTGGGAAGACTTTGATTTTGGCCTACCGTTGTCAGCATTTAGCACAAGGAACCACTAAGCCACTTCTCGTGCTCTGCTTTAATGTCTCCCTGGCTGCTCGGCTGCGACAGATGATTCAAGCCAAAGAACTCAGCGATCAGGTTCAAGTGCGCCACTTTCACGGCTGGTGCATAGACCAGCTCAAAGCTTACAGACTCCCCACACCTGACTCTCGCCAATATCGAGGGGATGAATATGTAGAGCAGCTGGTGCAGCGAGTAATTCAAGCTGTGGACCAGAATGCTATTCCAGGGGGCCGATATGGAGCCGTCATGATTGATGAAGGCCATGACTTTCAACCAGAGTGGCTCAAGCTGGTCGTGCAGATGGTGGACCCAGACACTGACTCTCTCCTAGTCCTCTATGACGATGCCCAAAACCTCTATGGCGAAGCAGGCAAGCAGAAGTTCAGCTTCAAGAGCGTAGGGATTAAAGCCCAAGGACGGACTACGATACTCAAGCTCAACTACCGCAACACGAGTGAAGTGCTGACGCTGGCCTACGAGTTTGCCAAGGAAGTGATGGCTCCAACGGAAGGCTCAGAAGAGGACACCCCTGTCTTAGTGGAACCTCAAAGTGCAGGCCGTCATGGACCGATGCCGGAGTTGATCCGACTACCCAGCTTCAAGCATGAGGTGGACTATCTCACAGAGCGAGTGCAGCAGTTCTATGAGCGAGGTACGCCTTGGAATGAGATGGCGATCGTCTACCGTTCCAAGTTCATGGGTGAACGGTTCTATCAACAATTGCAGCAAGCTCAGGTGCCCGTAGAGTGGGTGAATGCCAGCAGTGCCAGCCGCCACTTCAACTTGGCGGAGCCCAGCATCAAACTCATTACGATGCACTCTAGTAAGGGGCTAGAATTTCCAGTCGTCTTTATCCCAGGAGTGGGTTACTTGCCCAATCAATACAGTACGGTTCAAGAAGAGACCAGGCTGTTCTATGTGGCGATGACACGAGCGATTGACCAGTTAGTTCTGACGTGCGATCGCGACTCAGAGTTCGTGAGCAAAGTTGGGGCGGCTTTGGCAAAAGTGCCGTCAGGAAGGTAATAAAGCGAGGGGTGAGCAAGCTTAGTGTAGCTTGAAACCCTTTCTGAGTAAGGGTTTACAAGTGGTTTGTAGATGTTCATGATGCTATTAAATATATATAGCAGTCTGAACATCTACAAACCACCCTCTATTCCTCTCCACGCAACCGTTTCAGACTCTTGGCCTATCAAAATGTTCACGGTAAACATTTTGGACTAGCCGTTACAACTTTGTCGATGCCTCGCGTTCAACTTCAACACTTAGAGAAACAAATTCACCAGCAACTGTTAACCCCAACCACATGGATTGCTGCGGTCGGATTAATTGCCCTGTGATCGCGCAGCGCTCCTCTTGCTGGGCGATCGCTGAGTTAAAGTAACAGTTGAAAATCCTTCAAGAATTCATGGATCGGCAAGCTGCATCCTGAGGAGAAGCTGAAACCCTTTTATGAATTTCCCGATGACCGTTGACGCTTCCGCTTGATAATGGAACCAATACTAAATGCCACCATTACCCCTAATGCAGAGGAAGGTTCAGGAACTGATGCAGGTGTTGGAGCTCGGCCACTGACACTAAGAAGTCGAACATCACCAACAAAATCATCAGATGTTACTCCTAAGGATGAATATAATTTGGACAAGTTTAGCTCTAGAGAAGAAACAGACCTAAAGGCAGATCCTACCGTTTGATCACATTCCTCATTTGCACAGCGATGGGTTGACTGCCAACTAAAGTTAAATCCAGGAATTGCTTCATATTCTTCATAGGAATTATCTCCTGCTTTTATTCCCACTAACTGTGTGTTGAATACAATGGGAATGCCAGGATTTGAAGGCATTAGAGGACTATCCGCAAACAATAAAACTGTGCTTAAAGGGTTTTCTCTAATGGCTTTGTTGTAGTCTGCGTAGCCTCCACCGAATCCTGGAATGTCGTAATAAAAATCTTTAGTATCGGTATTATGAGCGCCACACGATTCTGAACTAGCTCGATTATGAGGGCAAATTTTTTGACCTAAATACAAAGGGTCAAAAAATTTGCCAGTTTGAGTGTTGATATTGCCATTATCAACTACTTTTAGCCCAGTACCAGTAAACCAGTCTGTATTGGGTGGTACCTGACTAACAATTTGTAACCAATTGAATGAGCTATACCCCATTGCTGCTGCAATGGCAGCTATAGGAACGGAGCCGAGAGTTTTTCCTTGAGGTTGAAATTGTGCAGAAATCGTGTTTCTACTAGTTTTTATCGTTTTTTCAAACTCTGCTAAAGTGTTTGCCAAAATAGATTCAGCAGATTCAAAAATTACTTTGCCTGAATCAACAAAACTAGTAGTAGGAATAGGTGATTTATCTGAACTTACTGGAACAAAAATATTTGTGCCATCACTGTAAAGTCCTGGTGCTGTTGGTAGGAGAACATTTGAAGAAGCAGCAGTGATTGGATGGCTGATTATCCCTATATCACCTTCACCTAATGCAAGTTGGTATTGAATTAATGCAATTGTTGGTTCGCCAACTACATTACCTGCAAAGTAAGAACCGTAGTGAGGTTGCATTAAGTACAAACGCCTACCTGAAGGCGACCAAAGCCTCAAATAATCGTTCAGGGATGGCGCACTGGTAAAAAACGAACTCTGCTCGCTAGAAATCGTAGTCAACGCAGGATCAGATCCTATCGGAATGTTGCCCTTGCCTGAACTGGAAAACCCATTAGGATAAGCCTCATTTGGCGATACTTTATATGTCTGTTCAACTCCTTCACCCAAAAATATATTCTTACTGTAAAGCCCATTTTCTAGTGGAACCTGCTCAATGTATCCTTCAAGCGTCCATGTCTCTGTGTATTCTGAGGTGCCACCTAAATAGTACGTTGGATTAAAGAAACGTAAGCCTGCTTTAACGCCTTGATCAGTAGTCTTAAATGAGAAGAAATCTCTTGTGCTTGAAGCAGAAGGTACAAGTTCTTCATTAGGTGCATAGGGAAAACAAAAAGGTTTATCCAGGAACACGGTTGATGTAAGACCATCATTTTCTAAGGTGGCCCCTGGAATAAAGCCGTAGTTTCCATCGCAACTAAAGCTTGCACCACCAATATTCAAACTTTGTCCAGCTGGCAGTTCTTGTCCTGTTCGAGTTATTTTCCACGCCTGAGCAGCAGGTTGAAAAAGTGCACTACTAGTAATTATGGTTAGAGTGGTTGCCAATGCGAATCTTAAAGCAGAGCTAATCTCGATCGTTTGCATCTTCTTTTCTCTTATCATCTGGATTTAAAAAACTCTTTTGATGCCCTAAGCAAAATCTTAATGAGTGAAAACCAAACATCCTCTGTAATTTTACTGAAAGCGGAAGTAGGTATTTAGTGAAAAACAAATGTTAATGAGAACAGCAATAATTGTAAAGAATTCAGCCTCTCCTCATTCGCAAAAATAATTAATTGAGGTGCCTAGTATTTATTGAATCTTTAAATATTAAGAGTCACATTTACTCAAACTTTATAATTTATTCGAAATAGGGGTTGTGCTAAAGAACCCAGATTCCTACGACTGATTGCACAAATGCTCAAAGCAGGGGTACAAACGCCTGGAGGCGTAGTGGTCGATGAACTAGGCAGTCCGCAAGGATCAACTGTCTCCGGTGATTGCGAACATCTTCCTTGACCATGTTCTAGACCAGTGGTGCGTCAGCACTGTCGAGGATACTATTCCATCATTCGCTATGCCGACGACACGATGCTGTTGGTTGAACGGGAAGACAATGCTTACCACTGGTTCATACCCTTCACATCAGTGAGTGCAATTCTCACCTCCGCTACCAATGCTGGTGTGGCTCAACGGCAGAGCAGTCGCCTTGTAAGCGGAAGGTTAGGGGTTCGAGTCCCCTTGGCTCCACTGTGACTGAACCCGAAGAGGTGGAGGGGCTGGTTTGTGACACCAGTGTTAGCGAGTTCGACTCTCGTCAGTCACCCCACATCAAAGCGGCGATCGCCTCAATGTTTAACGGCTGGAGCAACTGCCCAAACGCCTCGTTGGTTTTGCTTCGCTTCTTTCATACCCTGCTGCACTACGTCCCAGTTGGGACAGTGATCAGCAAACTTCTCATAGGGGTAAGCCCAGCCAGCTACGACCATCTCGTACTGGACAAACTTCTCCTCGTCAGAACGCGGAGTTGGGACATTCACCTCGGCCACTTTTCTCCCTTGGCGATCGGTGTCAGCGATCGTTAGAATGACGTGATTGTTGGCTTGGGCAAAGAGCGACCGCAGGTGATCTCGACTTCTCACTCCCAGAGGTTGATCTAGTTGTGGTGCATTAACGCAAGCCAAACGAATTATTTCAACTCGGCCCTGCTGTTGCACCTGGAAGGTATTACCATCCTCAACACTTCCTGGGACCACATTCCAGTGCCCACTCAGCATCTCACCAGGGCTTTTGGTCAAGGCTGGTTTTTTCCAATTGGTGCTGGGATTATCGTAGTGGGGTCGAGAAGGTTGCGATCGCTGCCACTGCTGGTAAATAGGAACAGTGACAACGGCGATCGCGAGTAGGGGCAGCCAAGCAACAAGGTGCTTCATGTTAGGGAATTAGCTCTCACACCCCACCCCATCTTTGTCTCCATCAAATCTATGCGGGTCAGGTGCTATCACTGTGAACCGTCTCTCTGAAATGTTTCCACAATCTAAATCGGGTGGTCCGGGTGGGATACACACACCTGGATAAGCTGGGGAACAGTTAGAGGTTTGAGCAGCAGGTTGTGGAGTGGTAGGCCAATTAATTGCGGGGACAGGGGTAGAAGTGCCTCGCTTACCTGCTCTGAAATCCCACGGCATGATTGGATTAGCTTGGCTCCAGAAGGCTAGCTTTCGTTGCTTGGCCTTTGTTTCTGCTTGGAGATAGCGATCCTTGGTAGCAGCACAATCGCTTAAGTACTGCCGATAAACTACGGCTCGCCCCTCCTGAACCATTTGCAGATCCACCGACTGCCCGTTTTTGAATACCTCGGCTACGGTGCGGCGGTAACGGTCTATTTCTACGACCCGCAGTTGCACACTCTGATTCTTGGATAGAAACTGACTGAGACGTGTTGCCGCTTCCTTCCCTCCAGCTTGGTTAGCCTCTGGCGCGTCTATGCAGGCGAGCCTCACGGTGATAGGTTTTCCGTTCACTTGAACGCGCAGTGTGTCTCCATCACCCGTGCTAATGACAGTACCCGTTTGGTTAGTTTGGGCTAGGAGTCGTGAGGGTGAGATGAGGGCGATCGCCGCTGCCAATGCCAAAAATCGATTCATGCTTTCACCGGGAGGAGGCAGGTTTAGAGTTCCCTATTGCGGTGGAAGAGGTAACGCAATTGTTTGGCGTCAGATGGCGACTTTGCCAAGATGGGTCTTTGATGGTAAAACAATTAACTACTTAAACCTACTATCCAGCAGAAAGTCACTACGAAGAAGCTACTTGCACTGAGCCAGTAATGGCTTGAGATAGCACCAAAGGATCAAAACGCTCACAAGGTATATCTGTAAAACCAGATGAAATGTGGTCTCCATCAGCCGCATTATAGTCATAGCACCAAGTGCCATCGGGAGCGCCCCAAAAAATAGACTTTCCATCTGGCAGCCAGATCATAATTCCAAAAATTCCGCCACCACTGTGCCAGTATTGAGCGTTAATATCCCTACCCCGCAGTGTGTCGATTACTTTTGTAATAGAGTTGTTAGTTAATTCATTCATCTTCTACAATCCCATACCTCGATTACTCTAGCGCTATCTCAAAGTCTTCCTATACATATCTACTAGCTCCAATTATCATAAAGTGTTAGACATCTACCTCAACAGCTAAACTCTTGGCTCAAAACATTGGGGACTCATAGTATGTCTGCTTCTGACGTTCATTTGGTTTGCCCCAAACAAAGCCGTAGAGGTCGCCCCAGAGTAAATAACATTCATCCTTGGTAAAAAATCTTCCTGATTCCAAAATACCGATGTGAGCAATAACTCAAACAACGTAATAGGTGAAGCAGGATGGGATCTAGCTTTAGAGGAATTGCTCAGAAGTCCTGAAGACCCTATTCTTTTGCTTGATTTTGGTGGACAGGATTGGCGTTCTGCGGCTCGTCCAGTCTTAGCTAGAGGCATTGATCAAAAACAATATATTGTTAAGGGAAAACAGGCGGGCAGACAAATTGTTAATGATCAGATCGTTGCTCGATTAGGAGTTGCGATGGGTGCTCCAGTCGGAGAACCTAAAATTGTTGAAATTTCACCAGATTTACTTGAGTTGTACCCTCAATACGATTTCCTGAAGCCTGGGACAGCCCATGCGACTCGTTTCATTTCGAATTGTTCTGATGACCGCGAACCAATTCAATTTGCGCAGCACACTGACAACAGAGCACGATTTGCTTTGCTGAGTGTTTTGTTCGGATGGGTCTACAGTCAGGATAAACAGTTCCTTTATCAAAAGCATTACCCCAATCTTGTCTATTCTGTAGATCATGGCCATTTTTTTCCTAATGGTCCGCAATGGACAATAGCAAACCTTAGAACAATTTCCAGAGCTGAGGTAGACCCAGATTTGGTTTCAGTTTGTGGATTGAATCAAGATGAAGTAAAGTCAGCTCTTTTAATGTTGGCAGGTGTTACAGAAGCAACTATTATTCAAGCAGTAGCTAGCCCCCCAAATGAGTGGGGGCTTACAATGGAAGAACGAATTGTACTAGTGGAGTATTTACTCAGACGGCAACAAGAGTTGCTGGATGCCCTTTAGGCACGGTTCTGGAAGGGAGGTAGCGCAGATGGTAAATCGGTACAGCATCATAAAATACGTTCCTGATCCAATCGCAGAAGAGCGAATCAATGTTGGAGTGATTGCCTTCAATGAGGATGCTGTTCAAGTGCGTTTCTTATCGAATTGGGATCGAGCCCGTTGCTTCGGAATGGAGGACATTCATTTCCTAAGGAATTTTGCTGAGCGCATGGAAGATGCAGCTTTAGTAGGGCTATTGTTCCCAGGAGACGAGCCAGGTAACACTCCTAAACAGGATCGACTAGCTAGAATTGCTAAGGGGTGGATTAATAGTATTCAATTCACAGAACCTCGCGGATCACTAGATACTCTAGACGGATTGCTTGAGTATGCTGCTCAAACTTATCTTCGCGAGCCCCAACCTGAGCCAAAATCTGCCCTACGCGATCGCGGCGAGGCTGCTTCGGTAACACGGATTAAAACTCGTGAAGCACTTCAAAAACGTTTTGGAAAAAAAGCCAAGGATTTACTAAGAAGTGATTATGAAGTTCGGGGTAGAGATAAACAAAATAAGTTCGATGTTGCAGTTGCAAATGGCAGACTTTACTTAGCTGCACATGCTATCTCTTTTGAAGTATCTGTTAGAGAGATAGTTAGAGAATCAGTACTTTGGAGGGTTTCAGATGTTAAGAAGGCACAGCCCAATTTGCCATTAGCAGTTGTGACGTTGCCACCAAAGTTAGAAAACCCTCACTATGAACACTTACAAAAGGTTTACCTGAAAACAACTGAAAATTGTAAGAGTTTTGGTGCGGACGTAATTGGCGAGAATGAGGTTGAATCTTGGGTTTCTGACCATCTCGTTAATGTGGAATTGCTGAGATAAGCATTTAAGTTTTAGATCTGATTTATAAATCAAATCTAAAGTGCTAAAACAACTCTAATCCAGAGAATTTGTTCAATTTAGTCGTAGTGGAGAACTAGCATCGCTATCTGCTACGACTAAGTTTTGAGGTCACAGCGTGGTAAGGCAGAGAAAATCGGCAGTTAGCTAGAAGTTCAAAGAGGCGATCCGTTCACTGCGAAATGCATCACAGGTTATGTGGGAAGGGAGAGCTAAATGATCTTCTCAACCCAATCGTGTGGCTCTCATCACAACTATTTTACAACTACACAGATTGGATGGCTCACTTTGAGCCTAAGATTAGTTGTTTCAAGTCTATTGAAAATCCAAATATACCAGGTTTTGCTTCAACAGAAGAAACAATTCTCTCTGCCACATCATTTTTTGCTTGAGAGTTTAAACGTCGGCAATACCAAGCAAAGATATTATTATTTTGATGAATTTCTTCTTCGAGCGATTTTAGAATTTCTATATATTGAAAAGGATTAGATTCCGCCCCTGGAAACCGAAGCAATAAAAACTTGTCACCTTTTTCTGGATCAAATAAAGATAGGCATTTTGAAATCACAAGCATATAAATATCTTGAGTTTTAGCTAAATCCTCAGCAGTTTCAGGCTGCCATATTTTTTTGGTAACACTTCTTCGAGTTTCCTTGTATGCAGATTTAAGTGGTAGTACTACTTCTGCTTTATCTCCTAAAGCTTTGCCAAAATTAGCTATTAAAGTAACAAAAGAATCGACTGAAGTTAAACCTTCATACAGTTCATGAACTACCAAATACATCCAGTACTTTTGGTGAAATGAATTTTCAAAGCTATCAGTATAAGTTAAATTACCACCATTATGATATACAAACCTGTTACCAATACCAGCCGAAATGGAGTGCTTGTCTGAGGAATTTGATCTTTGGTTCATTTCGCTTACTAATGATATTAACTACTTAGCAAAACTAGATTTATATCCAATACCCTTAAATAATTAAGCCTAATACAGCATCACAGTTCAGTTTTAGGATAGACACCTTCGGAAATTCTCATTAAATAGAAGGTTTAGCGATCGTTAACCTTAATTTTAATCCTGACGTTGCACTAGTGCCTCCTCTATTGATTCAAGCTATACAACGACCCTATTCACTCGCTGCCAGTAACCTTGTGCTCCCAATCAAACAACTTATGAGCAAAGCAACTGGCCACACCTTAGAAATGGAGAGCCGCGATCGCCCCCTCCAATTGCAATTCCGACACCTCTAGATACCGTTGAAGTGCTTGCAAGCTGCGGTGCCCCGATATCTCCTGAATCACCCGCAGTGGTATCCCCGCACTGCTCATCTGAGTCAGGGCGGTTCGTCTAAAGCTGTGAGTGCTGACTCCTTCCAACCCCAAGCGATCGCACGTCTCCCTGAGAATCTCATCGGCTGACTTGGGATTGATGTGCCCGCGCCCATGCCGCCCTGGGAAGAGGTACTGCTTGCCCGCCCCAGCTTTATACGTTTCCAGGTATCCCCTTAGAACTGCGTTAACTGGAATCTGCCGCGTCTCCTGCTTGCCCTTAGTGTTGGCCTTCCGCAGAGTAATCTTCATTCTGACCCCCGCTGCATCATAAGCATCTGGGGTGAGCATCGAGCAGGCTTCACTGATGCGGCAGCCCGTGTAGAGGCAGATACCAAAGAGCGCCCGATCGCGATCGCCCTCAAACGCCTCAAACAATTTCTTGATCTCGCCGGGGGTCAAAACCTTGGCTTGGCCGTGACCGTCTACTTTCATCGAGCAGCCTCAACAATTACCTGAACTAAGTCTAGTTTCTTCAGGTAAGACAGTCAAACTATTGATACTCCGTTGTTACGTCTGAATGGAGAGAAGCAGTTAATCCCAGCTTATCGATCGCTTCGTTCCTAAAGTGGCTAAAACCCTGATTCTGCCGTTGACTAATAAGTTTTACTTAACTTACATTTGAAGAGGTAGGCAGCTTAGTTATTTCTGAGTGTTAGGTAATGGGCTAGGAATTAAAAGACTTTTACTCAATTGTGTTCTACACACTTTGGCTTTGACGCTACTGCTATTTAGTTGCCATACTTTGGAGGAAGTGATTAAAGCACCAGAATGAAACAACACGAACTTTTACTTCACCAATCAAAGCCATACGTGATCAACTTATCTATACAAGACGTTGAGTATCACCTAAGCAGCAAGCTATTGAATCCTCAGTACAGGACAAGTAACAAAAAGGCATGCTTAGGAAGATCTAACCTTATGATTTCTGAGTTAAGGCTGTTCTATTACTCTTATACGAATTAAATACATAAAATGGTCTTCATAGACCGCATAATTAACATTGGCATATCTCTAAAGTTTCAACCAGCTACTATCCAGTGTCAATTTTAGATGCGTAAACCAGCTTGCAGCCCAGGATCACGTCTTCGTTATAGAGCTAATATCAAATTAGCGAACCAACAAGACAAATTATTAAATTTAGAAATTTGTCAACAAGGAAACTTACTAGATTTACAAAAGGAGAAAGCGAATAACTTAGGTAGTCTTACATACTTGAGAAATGAGTTACGAGTAGTCGATTTATTTGCAGGAGCAGGAGGAATGGGTTTAGGCTTTCTGATGGCCAATAGCCAAAAGAAAGGCTTCCGAATCATTCAAGCTGCTGAGCTTAATCCAATATATGTTAAGAGCTTAGAAAAAAATCACCAGTACTTCTCACAGCACACGGCCTATAAAGTAGATGACTGTTCTCCAAAAGAGTTTTCACCTATAGACTTAAGCTCTCAAATTGGTCGTAACCTTGTAAAGGAAGCTGTCGATCGTGCAGGTGGGGTTGATATTTTAATTGGCGGTCCGCCATGCCAAGGATTTTCTCAGTCTAACCGTAATTCCTGGAGCCCAGAGAATCCATATAACAAACTTGTTGAGATGTTTGTCAAGTGCGCTGTAGAACTGGAGCCCAAAGTCATCCTTATGGAAAACGTTCAGGGGATTCTTTGGACACCAAGACCTATTGAAGGAAAGGCAAAAGAACTAGGTGTAGTTGACTACGTTTCAAAGAAATTAATGGATGCTGGATATATCCTTTTTCCAGCAGTCGTAGATGCAGCTTGGTATGGTGTTCCTCAACATAGAAATAGATTTTTTCTATTAGCCTTGCACAGAAGTATGGGATATACACACAGTGATTTTGGTGAGTGGGGAGCATTCCCAAAACCAACTCATGGTTCTTTAGGAAAGTATGATTATGTAACCGTGCAAGATGCAATTGCTGATTTACCTAGAGTCAATAATGGTGAGAATAGAGTTATCCAGGAATATCAAGGTCCTAGTGGAGAAAATTTAAGAATTAATCCTTTCTTGTCGCTGATGCGCCAAATGGCACCGAAGGAAACAATTGAAGGTCATATAGTGTCGCGTCAAGCAGATTACGTTATAGAGCGATACAAGAACATACCACAGGGTGGAAATTGGCAGAATATCCGTCACATGATGGACAACTATAAAGATATTTCTAGAACACACAGCAATATCTACAGAAGACTAAGGTGGAGTGAGCCATCAATAACAATTGGGAATTATAGAAAAAGCATGATCATTCACCCAATACAGGATAGGGGGTTATCCCTGCGGGAGGCCGCCCGTTTACAGTCACTTCCCGATTGGTTTACTTTTTGCGGATCTGTGAATGATTCTGTTACTAGTGGCATCATGCATAAACAACAACAATTAGCTAATGCTGTCAGCTTTCTTCTAACTCGAGCTATAGCTGACTACATCCTCAAACTGTAGTTTAGAGATTGTTTTTCATAACCCTCAACTTAGATTCAGGCTAGTTTATGGCTTCGACAAATCCTGGCAACAATATTGCTAATCTTCGTGATTACTTGCAGCGTGAGGAAAATATTTCTTCTCAAGACTTTGACAGTATTTTACGTGATGCAACAGATATTCTCCAGCGTTGTACGAATCCTGGTGAAGCAAGTTATACCCAAGGATTAATTTATGGAAATATTCAAAGTGGAAAAACGGCTGTAATTATCACGACTATGGCCTTAGCAGCCGATAATGGCTATAGAAATTTTATTGTTATGACATCTAATTTAAATGATCTTTACAATCAAACGCTTGATAGAATACAACGCTCATTAGATGGTTTTCAGGTTTTAGGAAAGCGGGATTTTCAGCGGCATGCAGGATCTGCCGTAGTTATGCCCTTAGCACTAGTTTCTTCAAAGAATCCTGCAGTTTTAAGGAAAGTTATTGGTTTGGTCGAGCGAGCATCTTGGCAAAGCCAAACAACTATGATTATTGACGACGAAGCAGACCAAGCAAGCTTAGATACTAATGTTAACGATCCCAATCGGCCTAGGAGTGCTACCAATCAGCAAATTACTAATTTAAGACAAATACTAGCTTCTTATGTTTACCTACAGACAACTGCTACCCCTCAAGCATTGCTTCTTCAAAACAAAAATAGTCTTTTCAGACCAAATTTTGTTGTCCCAACTACCTCGGGTACAGGGTATGTAGGAGGCAACTACTTCTTTAGTAGTGATGACTTTGGCAACTCCGATCACGTGCGAGTTGTTCCATTCATTGATGTTACGAATCTAAGAAACAATAACAACATCCCCGACACTGTAGCTCAGTCACTATTAGTATTCTTTGTGGGAGCAGCAATCCTTAGAATCCAAGGTAGCACTAAGAACTATACTTATTTACTTCACACAAGTTTTAGGCAAGCTGATCACTCCTTAGCAACTCGACTAGTTGATGAGTATAAAAATCAATTAGCTGTTGAGCTCACTCTGGCAGATAGAAATTCCATAGATGCAGCACCTGCACATTTTAGAGAAGGCTTAGAGCAGGCATATGCAGATATGGAAAGAACATTTTCAAACACTCCACCATTCGAGGAAGTAATTGCGGAAGCGGCTAGGGCAATTGCTTCTACTGAAGTTATAGAAATTAACTCTACTACTGGTGCGGGTGTCAGTCCTAATCCATCGAGAAGACATACCCTTTATATTGGAGGGACTAAGATTGGACGTGGTGTGACAATCAAAAATTTACTTGTTACCTATTACGGTAGAGATGCACTATATCCCCAGATCGACACAGTTTTACAACATGCTCGAATGTATGGATATAGACAAGCAGAATTACCTGCTATTCGAATCTATTTACCACAGCATTTAGGTATTCGATTCTATGATATTCATAGAACAGACGATATTTTAAGAGAAAAATGCAGAATATCGCATTCAGCAATTCCAGTTATTCCCTTAATGGCAAGAAATATAAGACCTACTCGAAAAAATGTTTTAGATGACAATACAGTTGATTTATCTGCCTATTTAGGTGGGCAACAATACTTCCCCCTTTTACCAATTTCTCAGCCTGATTTTTTAGGGAATCAGACAGAAATGTTAGACAACTATCTAAATACATATGACGAGAGAATTTCTTATTCAATTACTGCAGATGACCTTTTATGGTTCCTAAACTTCAATTTTGCTGCACCTGAATCTAGAGGAACCTGGAGAGACGAATTAATTCGTCAAGTGATTTCATCACTACGAAACCTGCCTCAATACGGCAACCGTGCATGTTTATTAATTGTCAGCCGTAACTCAGAGCGTAAAAAAGATAAATCTAGAGAATATAGAGGCATTGGTAGTGTTTTACCTGGTGGATTTACTCCTAGCCGTTATGGAGTGCCTACTGACTGCCCCACTCTCTTATTAACTAGGTTTAACGGAGACATTGATCGGTTGCCTGATGGAACTAACCGAGGTTGGGATGGAGTACCATTCTGGGTTCCTGTAGTTCAACTTCCGGATGGCAATTATGCTTTCTCTATAAATCATAGTTAGCATGGCTCTGACAATGGATGGTTAAGGCATTGGTGGCGGGCAATCGACCATGTTTAGGGGACTAAAGAACTGGAGCAGTGCTGGGTCTAAATTTCTTCTAGCCTCGTTCTTGCAAGAGCTTGTCATGCAACAGTCAAAGCAAAGCTAAAACCCTACTAATTCCGTGGTCGAGTTCCCAAGTCTTCTTCCAATTTTCCTACAAGCTAGTTTCTTAGAACGTTTGCCCAGACGGAGTTTGAGCTATGTTTATCCCCCCTTCAGATTTAGACAAAGTTTAGGCAAGGTTGTAGAGCGAGGCACTAAACCTCATATAAACAGAGAGATTTGAATTTCACTCTAGGGACTCATAAGCCCAAGGCAACAGTTCAAATACTGCTTGAGTCATTCATTCCATATGTAGCATGGTGCTACTAGCTATCCTGGTCTGATGGTAGTAGTGCTGCAATGAAGGACCAGCGGGCGCATTTGAACAGAAAGTTACGGTTTTGAATGAGGGGCTGAGCTGATATGGGGGCACAGAAGTGCGAGATGAGCTGGAAAGCTTAAACTGGCTTGGGTTTTGGAACATCTATCGCAGCAAGGTTCCGAATCAGAATGATTGCGTAGCGCAACAATGCGTCAACGCTAGAATACGGGTTTCAAGCTCTAAAAACACCCAGAATTACCCCTGTAGTATGGGTGTTTTTGCATTTTTTAGGCCAAAATTAGTCCAGCTCGTTGTAGTACAGGTGGACTAAGTAGGTGGGTCAAATTAAATATAAGATGGCTTCGCCTGAAACCCTTACACAGCCTGAAAACTATCTTCAGTTTAATTACACCTACCTACTTAGGGCTGTTTCAAACTTTTCTATAAATGGGTGAAATAAACAAGGTAGTGATTTCTTTCAATCCAGACACTACATTTTAAGAGAGCTCATAGTTAATGCTGCCTTCGGTGTCAGCTATCCTTAGCAAACAGGTTTTATATAAGTGCATTTTTAACGGATGTAGGTTCTGCACTTCCCGAAACACCTAGGAAAACTTGAGTCCGGTGATATTGAAGATAGGCTCGGTGACCATTACGAATGGTTTGAACTTTCAGCGTTGGCGACAGCCCTAACCTTTGGATTTCATCTGCATCCAGTTTTGAGGAAAATAAAATCTGCCCATGATCATCAAAGCTAATTAAACCTTTGTCAAATAGCACGTCAAGTATCGGATTTAGCAACAAGCCATTGAACACGTTTGCTTTCTCAGTCTGATCTTTGCATTGATGGCGAGGCTTGATATGAGAAGCTTTGCACTGTACTTTAGCTCCTGTTACCATGCAGCATCCCCATGACGCGACTAGTTTTTTTCTATAGAGCGCTTGGACGTAGCGATCGCTGTATTGTTTAGCTGGTTTCCAGAACCTGTAGTTCCAGGCATCCACTGCTTCAAAAATGGGTTTTCCCCGATACTCTTGTGGATGTTGAGGGCAATGGGAATACACAATGCATCGAACTGCCAAATCGACTTCTGAGTATTGGGTAGCTGTGTATTGCTGACGCAATAGGTTGGCCATCTCCAGGCAAGAAGCTATACCACCTAGTTCTTGCAAAGCATTTTCAACTTGGAGTAAATCAATATCCATCAGTTCAACTCAGCTCGCTTTGAAATGCGTTGTGCAGCTCCGACTTCTCGCTTTAGGCTATCGGCTTCGCCTTGGTGGTCTTTTGCTAATTCTTCTAAGTCGCTAGCAATAGTGATAAGCTCTGCTGCTACTTGATTTGCCTCCGCCAGTTTCCGGTCATATTCTTGCGAGGTCGAGTCAATTTCAGAAAATAGTTCTTTATACTCGTCTGGAGGATTAGCTAACCAATTCCGAAATTCATCTTGTTGAGTTTTAACAACAACGAGGGCTTCCTGCCAAGAAACTTTGCGGCGCATGTCTAGCGCCTTGAGCGATTCATGCTTCGCTTTGAGTTGCTGGATTGTGCTGACCTCAGCCAACTTATAGACTTGCGCTTTTAATTCAGCGTGTTTCATTGTCTTGATTTTCAGTGCGACCTAAATCATTTCGTTTCTGAAGTTTTTCTAGTTCTGCCTGGAGTTTTTCATTCCCCTTACGAAGTTGTTGATTTTCCTTGATCAGTGTTGTAATTTGCTGCTTTTGCTCTTTCACAAGAGCCTGGGCTGTATCTCGTGCTTGCCGTACACGTTGCACGCCAGCTACTCTTCCTCCTAAGCTCTGGTTATTTTTCGCAAGTTCTTTTCTACGTTTTTCTATAACAGCGTATTGCTTTTGAAGTTTCTCAAATTCAACCTGAAGTTCTGCATAGGCTTCAGCTTTTTCAACTTCCATTCGTAAGGTTTCATTCTCAGCCTCTAACCGAGCAATTCGAGCTTTTAGTTGCTCAAGTTCTTTATCTTTACCAAATAGCTTTTCCTGTAATGCCTTGACAAATTTCAGAAGCCGGGACTTTTCACGATCTAGCTCATTACAAGCGTCTTCTAGCTTATTGGCGCGATCGCGAAGGCACCCAGCACGATACTGTAGAGCCTGGGCGGTGCATTCATACTTAATAATTGCAATGACTTTACTGCGTTCTGGCTCTCCTAGTAGTTGAACTTCGCGCCCCTGGCGGAGTTCATCATAATTGGTGCACTCATGACGCAATTCAGGAGTTTTAAGGTGCCCAGGCGCTTCCATCAGCTTCTGGTTTCTTAAACGAACTCTGTCATGCCAGTACTCAAACAATTCCTTGCTATCATTCATCGTGCGATTCTTCCTGGGACTTGACCAGCTACTTGCTAAAACTAAGATGCCCACACCTTGATGGAGCCTACACGAGTACCTAGAGCTAGTGTCAATACCATAACCTTGGTTCTAGTCACTTTACGAGATTTTTACCCCTCGTCATTTAGCCTTCATTTAGGAGAATTCTCATCACAAGTTTGCGTTTTCTAGACTTAACAAATTACTAAGGTTGTTTGGGTCTAGAGCAAGGAGTCAGTAAGTAGCCAACTATTACAGCGAACACAACGATACATTGAGCAGTAGGGCGTAAAATTCACTTATTCAAATAGTTGCTCAAACAAGTCGTATGATTTTGACCCTTGCTAATCAGAAGGGGGGTGTAGGAAAGACAACCTTATCAGTCAATCTCGCTCACGCGATCGCCCTCTCGAAAAAACGTGTTCTGCTCGTCGATGCTGATCCACAAGCAAGTGCTAGCACTTGGGCAGCAGCTAGAGAGGAACCATCCCCTTTTCCTGTAATCGGAATGGCACGAAATACACTTCATCGCGATCTACCAGAACTATTAGAGAATTACGACCACTGCGTCATTGACAGCCCACCGCGTGTATCTGCTTTGGCTAGGTCTGCAATCCTTGCATCAGACCTTGTAATCATTCCAGTTCAACCATCTTCATACGATGTTTGGGCAGCAACAGAAACAGTTCAATTAATAGAGGAAGCTCAACAGTTTAGGCCAGAGATTAAGGCGCTATTTTGCATTAACCGCAAGGTTGTAAACACAGCAATTGGTCAGGAGATCGGAGCAGCGCTAGCTGGCTATCCGTTTCCGATTCTCAAGTCTGCTATTTGTCAGAGGATTGCATTCGCTGAGTCGTCAGCCGGTTACTCGGTGTTTGAGTTAGCCCCTACTAGCACTGCTGCTAACGAAATTAAAGCGCTTAGCCGAGAAATTTTAAAACTCCTGGGAGCGAAGGCATGGTGAAGCAGCAAAGAAAGCGTATAGCCCAGAAACCAACCACACCACCACCTGCCGCTGATTCGTGGGTCACTAGAGGAGGAGTTGATCCAGAGAATCAATTAGATGAACAGCTTAGAGCATCAGCTGAGCGAGAAGGGGGAACAATACCTCTAGAGCAAATCCAAGACCGAATAGACAAAGACACCAGGCCATTAGACAAAAAACACGTGGATGCTCTAGCTGAATCCATAGCGGTCGTAGGGCTGATTGAGCCATTAGTGGTGGATACAAAAGGGAGGCTGCTCGCTGGTGGACATCGTAGAGCAGCCATTGAAGCTCTCAAAAATAGAGCCTTAGATAACTATCAGAAGCTGTTCCCAAGCGATCGCATTCCAGTACGAATCATGTCTTTTGATGCAGAGCAGGACCCTGAGCTTGCATTGCAAATTGAAGTAACTGAGAACGAAAAACGCCGTGACTATACCCCATTAGAAGTCAAGACGTTAGCAGATCGGCTGCGAGCAGCAGGGTATGTGGATGCAAGAGGAAGGCCAGAAAAAGGTAAAAAGGCATTACGGCCTGCCTTGGAAATTATTGTTGGTAAAAGTTTGAGAACGGTTAGGCGCTACTTAAACGAAGAGAAACAGGAAAATAGGACAACTGACCGGTTTTTATTACTGCGGCAAGCTGTATCCAAACTAGAAAAGTGGCAGAAAACAGAGCCACAAAGCCGGAAAGAAAAGGAGTTGGCGAAGAAGCTGCCAGAAATCATCAGGGTAATTGAGTCAGCTATTGAGGAGTAGGAGTGGAGTTTTTTTAAGGCTCTACCTATGCAAGCTGCCTCACATTTTCTAACTACTTCATTTCGCGGCGGAAATAACCATAAATTGCCATGTCACGGAATGTGATGACAGAAGTGACCACAAATCGCCACTACGCGGAATCGGACGACAAGCAATCATCCGGAACATTGCATCGCAGCCAACTTGATTCGGCTTCTGCCAGGGAAATCTAGCTACTAATTCCGCATGATTCCGCAACATGGCAAATCATGGTTACTCTTTCCGCAGTGTTCCATAATATGGCTATTTATTCCACACTACGGAATAGCATGGAGCAACCCAGCATCAAGCCTTGAAGAATCTCTCAGCCTTCTTTGATGAGACATGCCTGAGGGTCGAGGGAGTACTGCCTGCACTCAAAATTTGCTTGTTTCCGCCGATCTGGGAAGTGGGAGGGGGAACAAGGGGTTGATCTGCTTCCATGTGCTTTGAGCTAGCAAATGAGAATTCGGTGCTTAGAGCAAAGTTCAGCGATTGGTTCAAGCCCGTTCAGAGACAGTTCAACTACAACGAACATCAGTTCAGCCTGGTTCAACCATCGATAAATCTGAACCACTGAACCAACCCCGAACCAAACGCTGAACCGCTTACAGAAAAGGAATTTCAGCGATTTTAGAGTAATAAAAAACGAGGTTGAACCTGGGTAGTTCAACCCCATAAATACCCCGAATTTTGCCAAAAAAGACAAAGGAAAAAGCTGAACCAATTTTCAAAAACAAGCATCAATTCACAAGCAGCGATCGCCTCAACAAGCTCAACTGAGTTGTTTTTGTTTGTTCTTACTTGGAACTTTGAGGGCACGAACTATTCAGCGATAAGCCCAAAGATTCCCTCAGCCCATCCAATCTTGTACAGTAGAGCCTTATTTGATGATGGATACAGCTATTTCGCGCTGATGAAGCCTTGCCAGCCGCAGTTTTGGGGCCAGTGGATCTATTCCAAGGCTTCCAATCCTTAATCAGCTCCGACTGACGCTGCCGTGCCTCATCTGTCCACCGTGGCATGCCTACCTCCTCTGAGCCCAAGCCTGCTGGCTTTTCTGGGCAGCCGCCTGGGCTTTGATAAGGCTTGTTAGCAATCGATTCACTCGCGCTAAAGCCTTGATAGCCGATCTGAAGCGGACTGACGCAGTTCGACGGCTCTTGACGGAATTCGCCACTTCTATCCAATCCTTGACGCTCTCTAGCAAAAGCTGGGCCATCTCTAATTGTGAAAGAGCTAGCTCAGATAGATGCCTTCGGCTGATCGTTGGAGTATCCTGCAACAGAGCGATTAGCTTTTGAGCTTCGCCCCTCACATGGGGAGCCTCTACGCTGCGGTGGTCGAGGACAGCGATCGCTTGCGCTGCCTCCAAGAAAGGAGCAAGCACATTGACTTGCTCCTCTGCCAAGATTTCTTTTTGATCAGGCATCAATTACTTGGATTCTCCCACTAGAAATCATGTCGCCGTAGTCGGTGAGTTTTACATTGTTCTGGGTGCACCACTGCCGCAGCTGGTGCACCGATGAACCAAGAAGGCTCTTAGGAATCTGGGGCACCTGTTGCTGGCCCTGAGGCTGCGTAGGAGAACTGGAGGTAGTGGACTTAGTAGATGTTGAGGGGGGAGCAGACTGGCCAAGGGGCAAAATTTTCACTTTGCCCGACTGGTAATCTTCGAGGTCAATGCCCTCTTTCCTGAGGAACTGGCGATCGTTGGCTTGCTGGCTCGTAATCCATCGCACCCCATCCTCTTTGGCAGGCGCAGAACTAGAGCCGCCAGTGAAGAAAATCTTCGTGGATTCGTTGGAGCGGAATTGGGAGATCAAGTCGGGAATACCCTGGGGACGAACGGTGCCACCTACGGCAGTGTATGCCAACTGACCGTTGGCATCAAGAACCACAGGCTCAGTGCCTTTGAAGCCTAAGCGCTGGGAAGCGCGGTGCCAAAGAAAATCGCGATGGTCAGGGTCGCTGCTGAAACCTGATTGATCCAACTCACGATTGAATTCCCGGCGCAGAAATCCTTGTTCTAACTCTTTCGCACGAGTTTCGTGTTGCAGGCGAACTTCGTCTAGGCCACCAGCGGTGAGGATCTGGTTCTCATTTTGAAGCTGGCCTAGAGCGGTATTAGCTGTGGCGAGCTGAGCTTCTAGCTCAGCTCGCTGCTGTTGCGCGGTGGTGAGATCCTTTTGTAGAGCGATGAACTGCTGAGAGAGATCACCGTCTTGGGCTTGATTCTGATTTTCGTTGTCCATTTTTGTCCTTGAAAAACTTGAGTTCGGAGAATGAAAACACTGGGAGGAAGGCTGGCTGCGTAGTTATCTCGCCGCAGCCAACGGTGCTACCCCGAGCAGCATGTCCTTATTCTCAAGGAAGCTTATGTACTTACGACAAAGCAGCTAAAAATTATCTACTGGCCCCAGCTCTGATAGTGGGATCGTGATATCAATCAGCGCAACTGACTGATCAAGCCATTTCACCCAAGCGGAGCCACCACCAACGTCCTTTACCCTAAACAAAGCACCGTCACTGTGCCGCTTTACAATGTCGCCCACTCGGATAGTAGTGGGAGGTTTCGTGCTTGGCGAAGGCAGAACTTTAACCTCAGGAGCAGGCAAGCTTGAGCGAGGAGAATGCGTTTCTTCAGATTCAGAGCTTGAAACGCCCTCCTGGAGAGCATTTGCAGGTGGTTTGTAGATGTTCAAAGTGCTATTACTATTATTAATAGCATCGTGAGCATCTACAAACCACTCCCGATCGCCCTCCAGGCAAGGGTTTTGGACACTCTCCACCTGAAATTGTTCACCATGAACTTTTTTAGCTCGATTGACCGTAGAGCGGCTGACTCCTAATTTCTTAGCGATCGCCTCTTCAGTTACCTTTTTGCCTCTTCGCTCAAGCTGTTGTGTTGCTCGCTCAACGTCGGCAGCACTGATTCCTTTTTTCTTTGAAGCAGTTTGGGGTACTACCTCTTCAGAGCTAACAAAAGTAACTTCTCTATCCAAAGGGTAATCGGATAGAAAAAATACTCTTAGTTTTCCTCCTGGCCTCCGGTTTGCCCGCAAGCGCTCGGCTCCCTGGTCAATCTCTGCTAAGATACGACGGCGAATAAAAGCTGCCAGCTCTAGATCTGCTGACTCATTAAGTGTTCGAACCCACCAAGGTCCTCCTGGCTTTGTATTCTTTGCATTAATGGGATAGCTACGCGGCACAATATCGGTTGATGGATGACGCTCAGTCATCAGCGCAAACTCATCGGTTAACGCGCCTATGTTAGGAATGGGACAACCCACTAAAATCAACGTTGAAGTTTCTTGAAAAGCATTTGATCCCCTACTATGCAAAAACCAGTATCCATCTCCCTCTTGGGCGTACTCTTGAGTGTTAATAACGAGTGCATCAGGATACTGCTTTTTTATCTCATCTTCCAAAATTCGTGCTCGTCGCTGCTGATCTTTGCCTCGGCTAAAGCCCATCATCCCCAAATCATTAATCTGAATAAATTCAACTTCAGCTACTTGATCAGGAGGTTTTTCCCTAACCGTCACTACAGGTTTTTTAAGCCATTGCTCAAAATTTTCAGAAGGCTCTGTTGCATCCAGCAGGATAATTGCTTTCACTGCGGGACTTGTTAAGATCTCTAATCGGCGTTGGTCAGGGAGTTTGATTTCTAGTCCAGAAGTTGTTAATCGAAGCACCCCTTCCCCATGCAACGCTTTCCAGAAGTCAGGAAGCCAACGTAGAGTAATCAATGCTTCTGTCTGTTTCATCAATTGCTGTGAGTTTGGCTTTGCTGCTTTTCTGGCTTCGCGTGGTAAATCAGACAGCTTTGTATCACTACTAAAGCCATGTTCCTCTGCAACATAGTCCGGCTCAAAAAATTTACTTTCCTGCGCGGAGATAAGCTCCATCTCTTCAACCGTTAGATCAGGCAATTCTTTGGGCAGAATTTTTAACACTTCTAAGTGATCCAGTCCATATCGAGGAAGCTTCCCTAAAAGTCCCTGCTTAATCGCCTCAATAGTTGGCTCTAGCTTTTCTGCTTCATCTGGGTGGTTGGCTTTGAGATCTGATCGTGTCCGCTCCAAATCCGCTAAGCGAACTGTAAAGGATTTGTAAAGCTTTTGTTGAGATGCTTCCTCGAGCACTAGTAATGTTTTACGTTGATGCGGTTTTTTGTCTGGGTTCGGGGAATAACCTGCAAACGTCTTGGGATCTAAGCTGTCTATGTGACTGACGTATCTCGGTTGAGATATTGTTTCAACGCGGTCGGCAAGGTAAACGTAGGGACCAGCTCCTTTTCTACAGTCCTCCAAGTATGGGCAGCCTGGGCAAATTTTTGAACCTACTGCTGGTATATTACGGGCCGAGAGAAGATGAGCTTCCTCACTCCTATCACAGTTAGGAAGAATCGTTGGATGCTCACCTTCCTTCGCGTTTCTAATTTGCTCTGTTCCATTCGGTCCTGGAAGCACAACAAGTCCCCTATGCCTTCCTTGATTGACAGGCCAGCCTTTCAGAGTCTCAGTCGTGACGTTTCGAGGATTGTTGGTGATGTAAATAATCTGTTCTACATCAACGTTTTCGGGTTCTAGTAGCCCTGCGGTATGGGATTTTCCTAATCCCATACCGCTACTCTCCTGAAACACTCCTCCTTGCTTAACAAGCTCTTCCAATATTTTTTGCCTATCTCCTGCCTGATACTCGGTGACGCTATGAGTATTCTGAAATTCGTGTGGTGAAAGAACCGGAAAATCCGAGCGAATTAATCCTGCCCGTTGCGGCGTATGCTTTTCTAGCTTCTCTCGAATGCTAATAGGGTGTAAGTTGAAGAAAGCTTCTGGACTGATGAACTGAATCTCGCCTCCTCGTCCAGCTACCAACAGTTCGTCAATGTCTAGATCTTTGGTTTCTCTCTTTTGATCCCACCAAGCAACTTTTACTTCGCATCCCCATGCTTGGCACAGCTTGATGACTTTGTAGTTGGCTGCCGGAATTTGAGCCGTGTTGTTGATGGCTCCGGCATCTGGAGCAAGTACAACTCTAGAAGGCTTAAGTATCTTCAGATAATTCTGTAAGGTGTCGGTGGTGAACTGCCCCCCCGCTGCACCAATGACTACTTTATTGAGCTTGTAAGCAGCGATCGCAGATTTAAGCCCTCCCTCGCACAGCCAAATCTCTTCAGCACTAACCCCCTCTGGCATCCATACAAATAGTGGGAGTTCTCCATTGGGAAGTTGAGGACCGTTGCCGCCTGATCCATCCTTTCTAGCACTACTGAGCCAAACGTACTTACCTGGCCGTCCAGAGTCTGTCTTGATTTGAAATCCAGTGATTTGCTTGAGTGGACTATAGGCAGGAATAGCAATCCCTTTGCATCCCACTAGACGATCGCCCCGTTGGTCAATTCCTGACAAGCTAGAGGTTGCACCCGTTACTCCCTTAATAGGTACCCAGGTCTTGAAGCCAGCTTGCTCAATTTGCACTTGAGTGAGGCCCCGATCGAGCAGTAGCCTCTTATGCTCTTCACTTACACTCAGTTGAGAGAGAACATTACGATATTGGCGATCGCGCTCCTCCAGGCTCAGTACAAGTGACTGCTTGCGTGTCTTTTCTTTCTTCTGTTGTCGTAGCCGATTTCGACGCTCTATCTCATCCTGCCAAGATGAATAAGTGTCATCCCTACCTACTACAAACAACCCCCCCATATCGTTATTCAAGGTTTGGATAAAGCGGTACCCTGTTGGGGCATCATTTGGACTCGTTATTCTCAAACAGAGAACCGAGCCATCTTCGTTGATTTTGCAGCCGTGATCTTTTTCGCAAATCGGGCAGAGAAGATGTTTTGTGGTGCTTACGCCAGAGGATTTCATCCTTTCGCCTCCCCTTCTGCTGGGTGTGGCGAAGCCTTGCAGCCTGCAAAGCTGGAGCTAGATGTGTCGAATTGATTGAAAGCCTGTGAAGCTTGCACCTGCTCATTTGTAGCAGTGCACAGAGCACTCCCTATGCTTTGGGACTTGCACTTTACCCAGTTTATTGCCATCATTGAGGTACCAAAAATTTTTCTTCAATTGCCTCCTAGTTACTAGCTAGGAGGCGATTTTTGTTGGGGCTATTTAAGCCAGCGTCGTTCGACTTCTGCGGCGACGGTTTTTATCTCTTCTGGCGTCCAAGCCCGCCCAAAGCCAATGCCCAGCTCAGGGCAGTCAGCATCAGCTTTTGCGAGAGCCATCACATCACTGAGGATCAGGGAGCGATCGTCCCGCCACTCTTGAATTCCTTCTTGAATGTATTCGTCAGGGGTCAGTCGTCGTTCTTGCTGACGAACTTTTCTTAAGCGAGAGCTTCTACCCATTGCCACAACCTCCTAATTCGCTGAGGTTGTGGTTTACTTTTTTCAAAGAGTCGGTTAGCATGAGGTTGGTATGATCCTCTCTTTGTGAGTGTTGTACTGCATAGCTAGGATTGTTGGCTGCAATCTTTTGCTGTAAATAAGCTTGGAAGCGGTCTGACACGTTCGGAAAAACTTGAGTCAGGCCGTTTCTTGCATTGTCACTATCTCAGCAGCAGGATAGTTCTGCGTAATAAATTGTCGGACTGCCTGCCTTACGAGGGCAGAAGGCTTCACTTGCCGAATAGCGGCTAAAGCCTTGATTTGATTTATATCCTCCTGGTTGAATTTTGCTGTGAGGGGCTTGACGTGAACCATCATAGGCTCCTTTCTTGAACTTGAAGCAAGTGTACCTGAGTGCTACGAACTTAACGCACTGCTAAAAAATATTTTTTAGCATCACTCCTTTTCTTCCGAATTAAGCCACTGGATTAGAGCTTCCTCGATCCCCTCGCTTTGACTGATCTCTTTGGTTGTGCATCTTACCCGGAATTTTAGGGCCAACTCCTTCGGGATGTATCCGCTTACCTGTGAGTAGCTTGGATCGCTTCGCCTGTTTGTAACCACGGGATTCAACTTTAAGAACTTCGGCCTATTGTCGCATATCATTCCTGCATTCCCGCTTTAAAGTTTTTCAGGTATTCATGAATTCATGATAGCATGAAAACATTGAGCTAGAGTCCATATATGCCAAGTCAAGCCACGCACGCTATTCCTCTTCCCAAGCGCCTCCCTCTGCCCGCTTTCAAGCTTTTTCAACGAGTCAGGATTAAAGAAACAGGCGACACAGGCACGATCTTTGGCGTTTCATGGGGACCGTTGCCAGATTGGTACTTTGTGATTGAGCTTGACGAAGATAGCCCTGGTCGGCAAATTCATGAAACACCAACCGAAGTGGCTGCTGCTCTGGAGCCACTTCGGTTACAGCGGCGCAAAGCGAAGTAGTGTTTGTTGGGATCGCTTACTTTTCCGTTAAATCAAGTAAGGGGCGAAGCCTTTGATTCAGGCGCTTTTCAAAAGCTAGCCTATTTTCTTTTTCGTTCTCAGCTTCTCTAACGCCCACTGGAGGTGGCAGGCACCAGAAGTAAAAACTCATCCTAACCCCAGCCTGCATAAGCGGATAAAGCTCCTTGTTCTTCGGGTGGCTTCCCCAGCGCGTCCAAAGGCTATGGCAGCTGCCAATGTATAAGGCATGGCGGAAAGGTGTTTGTCTTTGCTCAGCCGTGACCCAACTCGGCAGCTTCTCGGCAATGCTGCAATATTCTCCTTTTCCAGCAGGAGTTTGCAAACTCAAATGCTCTGGGGCCAGTACACCTCCAACAAAATAAATCCCAGGCAAAATCGGCAACTCTCGGCAACGGACAGGAAACTTTAACTCTTGCCAAGCTAATTCAATCCAAGCCCAAGTATCATCCCGCTTTTGCTGTTCTTGTGTTTTGCTAAGGTTTTTTTCCCATTGACCCCAATAGATGCCCATCTTGTTGAAAGATCAGAAAAGATGCTCCTAGTCTCTACCAGGAGCATCTTTTTTGAGCAATACTTAAATTTATCTTTGGTATGTACTAGGGATCACGATCGCTTCTTCGCCATAGGCGATCGCCAAATCGATCGCGCCAAATACCTTCATCAATCTATTTCTAAAGCTCTCTTGCTTGCGTTGAATACGGCGAAAAACAGTCTGGGAAGCGCATTCGAGTCGCATGGTACTCCTCCCATCCGTTTCCACCAAATCGAAGGCACAATGCCCTAGAAGCGCTCGGAGTGAGGCGGGTAGTAAATCATAAAGCCGCAGTAGCTTAAAACCGTACCACCATTCAGCATCCTCGATTTCCTCCCGCATCGCCTCTGCAATTGCCTCAGCCTCGGTTTGCTCTTCCGCTTCCAGCCACTCCTCCAGTTGTTCCAGGCATGGATTGAGTGCTTGCTGGGCATCCTCAATAGCTTCTTCCATCGTGGGCCAGTCATGGCAGCTCGCTGCAATGCCGTGATAGTGATGGATCTCAAAGCTCCAAGTCTCTCCCTGCTGCTTTGGAATGATCGCCCAATCCTCGTCTGGGATTGCGTGCGGTGCGACTAGCCAATCTCTGTCTTCGCTGAATAGACCTGCACGATAAGCTTTGCCGTTCTCGATTTCATCGGAACTGAGGTATCCTGGCATTTAGGTTCTCCTTTGTTTGGGGACTAAGAGCGGTTTCTGATTGGACTCGGGGACCGCTCTTTGATTTATATGTAGCTGAAAGCCTTTTGTAGAGAAGCTTTGATTTCTCTCTACCTCTCTATTATACCAAGAAATCCTTGGTTAACCAACAAATTCTTGGTAAATTTTGCTATAATAATGATGTAGTAAACTTTTCAAACGATATTTAGATGATCAATCTTCGATTGGCTGAGCTGCGAGAAAAAGCAGGCAAAACTCAAAAAGAGATGGCCGATCTTCTGGGCTTCAAGAGTATCAACGGCTATCAAAATTTAGAGTACGGCAATACAAAAGGAATTCAGTTTGATCACTTGGATGCCCTTTGCAATACACTGAGCTGCACGCCGGGGGATCTAATTGAGTATCGGCGCGGACGAAAGAAGGTTTAGTTTTCACCGAGTTGATCATTTAGACATCGGTTCACCTGCAAGGGACTCTTACTCTTTGATTCATGCCCCTAATCGGCATACACAATTCTGGTGCAGCGGATTGACCGAAGCCACTTGTATTGTTGCAAAGGTGTTGGTAATCACTGCCCAAGAACATTAGCCAAAGCTTTAAATTCTGTTCTTTAAAGGTGCTTGCATTATTGCTTTAGTCACAACCTCAACACTGGTAAGATATTTAACCAGGCAAAAGTAGAAGGACTTCATTAGTGCCCTAAGTATATGAGCGAAAAGTCAGAACATTCATTAGCCCCAGCTCAACTATCTAATGATTCAGCAGAATACATTCATCCTACTGATCGGCCTGATCTCACCTTGCCTAATGATGTTAAAAATTTTCTGAAGCAACTTTTTTTGGAGTGCAATAGGAAGATATCTTTTCAGCTTTCAATGTTTCCAAATGCTCACGAGGAGTCTTTGGATCTTTTGTTTATATCTCACTTTGCACATATGCAAGGAGCTATTAAGTTTGACTCAAATTGGACATTAAGAATTGACGCACATTTTATTGGAGGTGGTAGACATTTTCGAACTTGGGAGGTAGCAGATATTGGCTTGATGGTAATGTTTCGAAAGAATGGGAGGATCACGCGAAGCAAATTAGCTTTTCTTCAATCAAAGAAGCTCTATGCGAGTCCTCTAAAATATAAGCCTCAAGATCCACACTTTCGTGCTGGCTTAGGAAGATTGTTAGTTACTGAAGAAGAACATTGTGAACTCGTAAAAACAATGTTGTTAAAGTATTCTGAGAAATCAAAGTATAAGGCCCTTAAGCTGAAGAGTGAACAGGAAGGGGCAATGAGCATGTTTTCAAGCCGCCATAACATCACACTTCATTATCTTTTATACAATCCTTCACTAATCCCTTGGGAAATTAAAACTCCGGTTGAGGGAGTGCCAACTATTGACGAAAACAAAGTTGGTTGCCGAGTAATCTCAAAACCATTTTTAGATACAAGCTTTCAGGACAAACAAGTTAATTACGCACCGTCCTACAAGGATATTAGAGATGCATTTAAGAAGGATTTTTCCGATCAAGAATCTGTCGCTGGCTGGAAAATGGAAAACTTTATCTGCGATTTATTTATAAATGGTAAAGAAGGATTAGTTGATGATTCTCCAAATTTTCAAACTATGCTCCGAATAATGAGCCAAAAAACGAGCCCCATCTCATCAGCATTATCTATTACATTTGATTTTGAAGAATAGCAAAAACTAAAGAGTGCGTTCGTCTTTACTGAAGTTTAGACGAACGGCAGGCAGAAGTAGCCCAATTCCTTGTAAGAGTTGAGCGAGGTAGAAAAGACCGAAGAACTCAGAGATTAAGCGGACTCTTTAGCCCCCACTTTGGGTTTCTTGAAGTGTTTTCTCACCGTTGGATAGCGAATCCGACGAGACCGGGGTTGTCCGGGTATCCACCCCGGCGACTTTCCTCGGGGTTTAGGAGGCGGAGCCGGGGAACCAATCACTGCTAAAACTGCGGCAAAGGCATTGGCTGTTCCACCCGGAGAGAGATTGGCAGAGGACCTTTGCCAAGGGAGTGGGGAGTCTTGGACCTCGCTTCGGGCTAACCAAAGCTGCCAGGTTAGCAGGGGCATTAAGTCGCTCCACCGCTCGGAGGATTCAGGGGTGGCTAACTGGGCAATGTCCAGTGCAAGCGCTGCTTTGCAAAGCGATACCAATGATCAATGGCAAATCGACGCAAGTATTGTTTCCAGAGACTTTCCAGGAGAGGGCGTTCCAACCCAACCCAAATGAGCCATAAAGGTTTGAGGGAGGTCGTAGAAGAGTCAGGGAGCCGTTCCACTCGAATTAGAGACAACACCTGACTGGCAGCCTGCCTCAGATGGAGCGAATGCCACATCTGTAAGCGCAGTGTTCCCCACTTCGCGTCCTCGACTGACATCTCCTCATCCGGGTGCCACCAAGTGGTCGCATCTTTGAGTTTGAACGGATTGCCATGCCTTCGAGGTCGTCCTTTGCCAGAGTAGGCAGGAGGAGGACCGTAGAGGACGCGATTGGAGCGCAATCGAATCAGCTTGTCACTGGTGATGTCAGCTGTTTTCTGGAGGAAGGGAGCACACCCATATTCCGCATCCCATAAGGACAACGGACGAGTCGTCAATTTCTGACACACGTGACGCAATTGAGTCGCAGCCTTCTCCATCGGAGTTTCAGCACTGGTAATGCGTTCATGCAGGAAGGGTAAGGCCCAGCTTCCTTGCTCTTCGGGAATCCAGGCAATCGTGCTATAGCCTTGTCCTAATGTGATGGGCTTGGCTCCACTCATTGGATGGGCTTGGTGTTCATAGGTGCGCTCTCGCAGGGTCTGGGCCGGTAAGCGTGACCAGGCCGTATGGTCTCCTGCTAAAACCATTCGCTTTTCTGGGGCGATCTGCTCGATATAGAGTCGCATGAGTTCCAGGCGAGGGGGTTCGCTATCTTGTAGTGCCTTATACAAACTCGGCCACTGCCGGCGAAAAACTGGCGGCAAGGAAAGCTCTGCGAACGAGTAAATGCTCCGACTTACCCACACAGCATCCATCAGGTCGAATAAAGCATCTCGCCCATTTCTGAACAAGGCATAAGCTTCGTGCCGAAACGCTCGAAGCTTGTCAAAATTACTCATAGTCAAGATTTGATATGTCCTTGACTATTAAGCGGCAGATCGTCCGGTCTGTCCGCTTTTCTTCACCGATTAGTCTAAACCCCAGTCTTTAGCAATGCTCCTACACTTTCACGCGGACCCAAAAATCAAGAAGTGTGACCGCGTGAACACTCAACATTAGCAGCAGTGGAGCTATTGATGCGAGCCCCGAAGTAGTTCGATCACGAGACAACCATAAGCAATGGTTGCCACTAAATAATTTTAACTAGCTTCATCAATGACCTGGCTAGCAGTAAGGTGCAGCTCTGGAAAAGCTTGAGAAACAATGCGATCGCTTCCCGTAAAGCGAGTCACTTGATATTCTCCATCGATCAAGCAGCAGACTGAAATTGTGGGTTGCTTCGGCGAGCCAATGTAGCGAGATGCTCCCAATGCTAAGTAATCGATAATCCAATATTCAGGGATGCCCATCTCTTCGTAGTCTGTGAGCTTCCGTCCATAGTCATCCCGCCAATTGGTACTGGCTACCTCCACCACCAACCGAGCTGCCTTGCCAATGGTAATGGTCGAGCGCTTTTCCCATAGAGGATCGTCTTTGACAGCCTGCTCATCCAGTACCACTACATCTGGTAGATATCCTGCTCTATCGGTGAATGGCTTTACTGTGCAAGTTCGAGGAATAAAGCAAGGTAGACGCTGCTGCCTGATCTCGAAATTTAATTCAGCTGCAACGAAGCCAGCAAGCTTTTCATGAGTACCCGTGGGGTTCAACTCGATTACAACTCCATCAATCAGCTCATAGCGTCCTGGTTCTGGGCACCAATCCAGAAATTCTTCAAAGCTTAGTAGGCTGGGTAAGGCTTGAACCATAGCGATCGCCTGAATTTCTCTCTTCACTATAGTTGGTGCAACGGCGTTGGGTAAATTAAGCCTAGATCCAACCAG
>NZ_JACJOD010000017.1 GCF_014695385.1 Trichocoleus sp. FACHB-46
GTGGTTTGTGCTCAAGAATTGGATGCGACAGCGATGGGATGAATTTGCTAAATTTCGTGATTGTGTAGATACTGCCTTCAAGCAATGTCTTAAGGTGTACTCGTAAGGCTATACAAGGGGTTCAAGTCGTCTACTTACCACCCTATTCACCAGACCTGAATCGTATCGAAAAGTGTTGGGCATGGTTAAAGGGTCACATTCGCAAACAACGACGCAGCGCTACTAGTTTGCGTGAAGCAATGGAGACAGTCCTCAAGGAAGCCGCGTCCTAACTCTTGTGGCGACAGCTATAAATCAAATCTTTGGGGTCCAAATCCACTCGCTCGCCTCTGGGGTTTTGCCGCTAATCCATAAGCGGCCAGAATTCGTGAACACTCGCTCCACCACTATCTCTTCTCCCTGTAAGAGTGCTCCCTGATTGCTTCCCGCTAACCCGTTCACCTGATGGGTGTTGACAATCGCTTTAACCCTGAAACTGAGGTTGTAGAGGTCTACGAACACTGTCCCATCGGCAAACGCAATTTCCTTTAGTTTTACACGCATGGCGATCGCCCTCAGCAGTAACAGTCTCTAGGCTAGCGTTACCTATCTCATGACTGCCGCCATAATTACCTGAGACGAACTAAACAGGGTTCCTCGACGGTACTGACAAATCTGAAAGATTGAACCGCTAATGATAATGGCTCTTTCCGTGAACTCAAAAAAAGCGGCTCAACCTGTTGCAGCGCAGACTGTCTAGCACTTTTACAAAGATTCCCAAATCTTTGATTCTTCTAGTAGGCAAAACGTGTACTACAAGTGCTTAAAAAACTGCTCGAAACACCTACAAATAGCCTTCAATCAGTTAGTTATTGATAATGGCCGTTTTCGATAGCTGAATCTTCCATTATTGCTCTAATGGAGAAGGGGCATTTTGGAAGAAATCTTCTTGGCTTTGGGAAGCGGTTCGAGTAATCGTTTAAGGTCCCATTGTTTGACATCTCCAGTTGAAGTGGACGCCACGCTTGGTTCTTTTGGCTGAGAAACTTCAGAACCAAAGAGCGGTTGTTGGTTTGCCCGATACAATGCCTCAGAGCAGGGTGCGGTGGTTAGGTGGTCAGTACTTCAACCAGTCGAGCTTTTGGCATGTTGCAGTAGCCCTTGACTGACTCCAGAGAAGCTAGAGTCTTGAGTTGCCGGATAGCCAAGTCCCAATCCGTTGGGTGTGGAGTCAGCTCGATCTCGAGTAGGTCATCAATCGCCTCCAGTTGTTCAACTGCTGGGGCAGGAGTGACTAAGACGCGATCGCTTTGGCGACCTGGAGTTGGGGTAATCAGTACCCGCTGCGGCTCCTCAGCAGCTGGGGGAAGGCAGCAATCGGCCCACTACCCGTCAGGGTTGGTTGTACTGGCTCAGGAGTGCTGAACTGGAGCATCATCCATCCGTAGAGAGCAACTAGCGATTCGATAGCAACCTCAATCGTCTCAGCGTGGCGTTCGGCCCCTTCTCGGTACATCCGCTTGTAGTTGCGGGTAGCGATGAAGTGAGCAGCGAGCGCAGCACAATCAACCACTTGGAAAGCTCAGATCTTGCACCTCGTAATCTGAACCTCCCACCCCTGCTGCTGCAACAGCATGCGCTTTTGCTCAACTTCCTGAAGCAACAGGGCAACAACCACCTCGCCTAGGCAGGCTCCGAGCACGGT
>NZ_JACJOD010000018.1 GCF_014695385.1 Trichocoleus sp. FACHB-46
ACCTGTCCTGCAAACGTTCCAGCCGCATCTGTTGCACCCTTCCCCAAACTGCATCCCAATGCTTTGCAGGCAAGAGTGCCCATCATGATGTATCACGACATTCTGCCAGCCAAGAAAGTGGCGTATGACTTAACGCCTAACGAACTAAGACAGCACTTTGAGCAGCTGAAGTCGAACCAGATGACCCCCATTAGCCTCGCTCAATTGATGGCTCATCTGCGCACCGGTAGCCCTTTACCTAAGAAATCGATTTTACTGACGTTCGACGATGGCTATGGAGGGCACTATCAGTACGCCTATCCACTCTTGAAGGAATATGGGTACCCAGCTGTATTCTCGATTCACACCAGTTCGGTGGGGGTGAATGCGGGTCGGACTCACGTGAGCTGGCAAGAGCTCAGAACGATGGCCAATGATCCGCTCGTGACGATTGCATCTCATAGCAAAACTCACCCTGTGCTCACCAAGCTCTCTCATCAACAGTTGGTCCAAGAAGTTGCCGACTCAAAGAAAATTCTGGAATCGAGACTGGCTCGCTCGGTGCAGTACTTTACTTATCCCTATGGTCTTTATGATGCTAGAGTCAAGCGAGCCGTTGCGAATGCCAACTATCTTGCCGCGATCGCTTATGCCGTGCCGACAGAGCGCTTTGCGAACCAGTCACCGGACTTGTTGAGTTTGGCTCGCTTTGAAAAATCTCAGCTGGAAAAAGTGATGCCTCAAGCTTGGAGCGGTCCTTCTTCCGCGCAGTGCAAGTGAACTGCAAACACCTGCTTATGTCCTGGCGGTTCTCCAAGCCGCACCTGCTTATTTCATCGATCCTCATCATAAATTTGTTCAAATTTTGAGGAGCGGTCCAGCCCAACTCCAGTGCGAGCGTCCCTTGCCCCTATGCATTGTCACATCTGTCTTTACAAGTAGAATAATCGTCAAAAAGCTATGTCTAGTCTGAGATCGAGTGCTCGCCCTCGTTCTCGATTCAGCCTTCAGGTGTCATTAACAAAATATTTGGGTTCATACGCAGATTGGGTGGGCGCGATCGCAGCTGTGGTGTCTTTAGGTAATTGACACCGATCTTGGGGTATCTGCGTCTAGTGACTGAAATGCTGATCAAGCATAGATTCTAAGCAAAAGATATTTGGGTAGAAAGTTTCAGGGTCAGGGTTGCTGGGTTATCAATCTTGGCAATCTCCTATTATTGCTATGTGGAGTTATGCCAAAATTTCTTGAGTTGAGAGAAAGGTTATGGAGTGGTTTTGGGTACTGTTAATCTTTTTTGTAGTTATAGTGGGTTCACTCTGGTTTGGCTACCTGACAGAAGAAAAAATGGTAGGACCCGAAGCCGCCCGTAGAAATTCGCGCTCTGCAACTCCTTTGTTTTTATTTTGGCTGCCATTATCTGGATTCGCCCTTTTCTTTGTAGTTGAACAACTAGGACGCTATGGTTGGGTCAGCTTCCACATCTTATATGCTGTTTCGATTAGTGCCTGGTGGATGAGTTGGTTTTTTAGAAAGCAAGAAGCTGGTTCTTTACTAGCAGATGTAGGAAGAACTCCACAGAGCAAATTTCTATTCTGGATTGGCTTGCTTCAGGTGGCATTGGTAGTTTTTCAGACATGGTTATTTTTTACGTCAACCTTAACTAGAAGCCCGGAATATAGTAGCCTGTACCTAGAGATATCTAGGCTCGTCCTTTGGTGGTCAATTGCTGGTTTTACTATTGCTGTAGGCTTAAACAAACTTGAGTTTAGAGAGAACGGTATTTGTCTCGTGCATTCACTCATGCGATGGCAGAGAATAAATTCGTACACTTGGGAAACAGATAAATCAAATGTGCTGACAATTCGATTCAAACCGCGCTTTCCTCTATTGCCCAGCTTTGCGAGCCTAGCTATTCCTGCAAACCATCAAGAGGTGGTAAGCCGTATTTTAGCCGAGCGATTGGTAGGCAAGAGACTATAGTTCTGTTGTTCCAGTTAACACGATATTTAAATTCATACGCAGGTTTGGTAAAAGCGATCGCAGCCTCTGATAAGACTTGTTATGGGCTGAGCTGAGATTGGCATTCGGGAAAGGAGGCTGAGGGAGAGAGGGAATCTTACATCAAGCGGGCGATTGCGCTGCAAACTATGAAATAACCTCCCGCTTGAGTACTGCTACAAAATCCCACAGCTCCCCATTAGCACGTGTGCCAGGAAGAATTGTCACTAACTCCCAGCCTCTAGCTCCCGCTTCATTCAGTACATCCTCAAGTTCTATTTCGTTAATCTTCCCGGCCCCGAATGTTCCTTGAGCAAAGAACTTAATCGTTTTATATTCCCACTCAC
>NZ_JACJOD010000019.1 GCF_014695385.1 Trichocoleus sp. FACHB-46
GCATAAGTTGCTGCGCATCCTCAATGCCATGATTCGAGCTGGAACTTCTTGGCAACCACCTCTGATAGCCAATGGAGCAACTCAGGCTTGACAATCAAGATAATCGCTTTTTTATAGGGCTTCCAGTGCTACTGCGGATGTGGTGGGGCGATCGTAAGAGTGAAGCCAAGAAGCGACCAAGCAAGTAGGTGCGAAAGAAGCGATCGCACAGCTTGTAACACTGTCCCCACAGTTAGTGGGGTTATTTTTTGACGGGAGCAATCGCCATCTAAATCTGCAATTTATCCCAGTTCAGCAGGAGCAAGTGGGCGGTTGGGGTTAGCCATCGCCGCTTCCCAGGCCCGTTGATGCACCTCCTCAGTAATCCAGTGATGATAAATCTTCTCATGGACATCCGTTGAGGGTCCCATCTGCTGAGCTGCCAACCCGATCGGCATGTTGAATTCAAGCGATCGGACTGCCTAACGGTGGCGCAAATTGTAAACCTGGGACACCCCACGCCGTCGAAAGTGCTGAGAAACCCGATTTCCCAAGTCTTTTCCAGAGACCTGGGGCAAGCAAATCTCAACCAAGTTAAACTGCCTCACCCATTCGGGGTAGACAGGCCACACACGCCGTCGTCCTGTCTTACCATCCCTTTGTTAGGCTCATCAACATCTGCCTCGACTCTGTCCGATCCAAGCACATCAAATGTATAGCGAAGTATAGAAAGCGTAGACTCCTTGGCATATCCTCTTCCCCAGAGTTGAGGTCGTGTGCCAAAGATTAGGCTTGGTGAACCTTGTAGTGAATGCAGCAGACCTGAAAAACCTGCTACCTGATCGCTTTGATGCTCAAAAAAGAGCCAAATTCCATAGTCATGACTAGCAAAGCTCACTACACTTGTCTCGATAAATGACTTTGTTTCCTCTACAGAGATTTGTCGGTCATCAAAGAGAAACCGTCGAACACCAGCCTCATTCCATAACTGGTGTACAGCATCTAGATCACTCATTTGGCAGGAGCGCAAACTTAACCGTTCAGTGCGAAGCAAATGCGACATTATTCCGACACCTTGCTTTATTGTTGTAAAAAAGCCAACGACTGATCGTTAACTTTGAATCACTATCTCAACCCAGAGATGAAGCGACCTAATGACCCAGTTCACCCGCGCCCGTAGGGCGTCGGGGTGCAACGATTTGTTGTGCTGCTGTTGGATGCGCTGGTGGAAATTATCTATATTGCTCCAACAACTTCACTGCATCTTTGGAGCCAAGTATCTTAGCCTCCTCTAAAGGAGTTGCATAACTGTCAATACGTGTTCTTATACTGGCATCTGCCCTATGCGCAAGCAAAATCTTCAAAGCCTCTATATCATTTCTTGCTGCGGCCATATGAAGTGGTGTCCAGTCGTTAATCCCGTGTGCATTTACATCTGCTCCTGCTAAACATAAAAGCTCAAGAACACGATGTTTGTCTGAGTTCTTCCGCTCAATAGCCGCGTGAAGTGGTGTGTATCCTTCCTCATCTCGAAAACTAAGGGAGACGTTTTGAGCCAGCATCCATTGCACGACTTCAAATGTTCCGCAATCAACAGCGTTGGTTATCCAATGTCGTTGGATGAATGAGTCTTGCCCATGCGGGAAATCATTATGCCTATCCGCGAGAAATTGCAAATGTCTTAGGTCTCCATTGATGATGGAGTTCATAGCTTCATCATGATCAACCATAATCTTCGATTTTATCAACTTGCGCGTGTATTCGCTTTGCGCAGCAGCACAGCGGGTTGCTTTAGCGGCTGCAAATAACCTTGAACTTAACACCAGTAGCTTCTAGCAGTCCGCTCCAAGCGAATTGTTAGACGGCTTTTTTCTAAGCTGCTTGCAGAACATAGAACGTATAACCATAGGAGTCGCTGAATTTTTCAAACAGTCTCATCTCTTCTTCAGTTTCATGAATAACTGATTGAGTAATTGGGGTAATTTCGATATGCTGCATCCGCTCACGAAGCGGTCCATAATAATTGACCCACCAGGCCTGACTCGGCAGTCGATGCGTTGAAAGTACGATAAAGCCAGACCGATTTGCCCGATCGATATTCTCAGCCTCAGTCCCCATCATCGGATAGGCATTTTGCCAATACGCGATCGCAGGCTCTGGCACATTATCAATAAACCAACTCATCTCAGATATAACGGCAATACCACTGTTAGCAAGAAGCGGTCGCCAGATTTTAAGACCCTGCTCAAACCCAAGATGATAAATCGCTCCCTCAGACCAAAGCAGGTCAACTGAACCCGCTAACCAATCAACTTGAGCCATATCACCCTGAATCGGCATGATTAAATGCTCAAGACCAAACTGTTTTGCACGCGCTGTCAATTCGTCGATAAAAACCGAAGAAGAATCAACTGCCATGACCGTGCTTTGGAAGTGTTGTGCAAGCAGCAATGCACCAGCACCGCTTCCACATCCGAGATCGGCAATTCGCGGCTTGAGCGGCAAAGTAGAAAGATGGCTCAAAATATGGCGCGAGAAGTCAGAGTCACCTGGCCCTTTACGATCTTGTCCACAGTGTAAATCAATCAAAGCGGCGGCGTACTCAGTTTGAGTGTCTGTACTCATATGGATTTTTTAACATCAAGAGACTCTTGCCGTCTAACGGTCCTATCACCCGCCGCAACAATTGCTTGCATAACAACCGATCACCTTAGACGGTCGGTGTGCATGGGAATTGTTCGGTGACAATGACATAGATATGATAATGCACTTGGATATGCGTGGTTATCATCAGCACACAATGGTTCCGTTCTCTAAATAGAACGTCTTCTTCTCTTCGAGTGCTTGTACAGCTACTGGAACACGCCGAGCGGAATATGGATTCAAAAGGTTGATTGCATCGCCAAGCTCAATGAAGCGATACTCCGAAAGCTCTGATGGCGGGAGTTGAATGAACCGCTGTTGATGTGCCGTGAGTATGCCACCGTAGAAGACAAACTGGATGTTCTCGCGAGGCGCGGTTTCATTTTTCTGATAGTCGATACACAAGAGCCGCTCGATCCTGACGGCGAGATTGAGCTCCTCAAGAACTTCTCGGAGCGCTGCTTGACACGGTGACTCCCATACCTCAACGATACCGCCTGGTAAAAGCCATCCGTCTCGGTAGGTCGGTTTGACCAGCAAGAGGTGACGTTGCTCGTTCAGGAGAATGACACCTGCAGCGAGTTGCTTCTTGGGAAGAGCAGATGTGGTGAGTTGTGCCATCGTCAGGTCACACGTCGTGGCTTTACACGTAACAGCAGTATCGCATAAACAAGGATTGGAGGAAGCCACCGAACGATCCCAATCACCCGCCGCAGACAACCTCAAACTCTAACAGGCAACCCCAACGGTCGGCGTGCATTGGGTTTTGTTATGCCTCCTCATCGGGAAACAAGAAAGCGTCCGATGCGTGACCGGCTTGTACCACCCTTAGTCCCTGAAAACGAACACCTACGCCGTGCTCTTCCTCCCAATTACAACCAAGTTCGATGCCGAACCGCGGCTCTCCCTTGGTACTCCTACCTCCGACATGAAGAGCGACCAATCCACACAATGTGGCTAGTTCCTCCGGTTCTGTGATCGTTGGGACCATTTGATCAGGGTCTTCATCGTCGAGGCATTCGATTACAAGGTCGCGCATCTCCCAATATTGGTCAACCAATGCCGGAAAAAGAAGTGTCCGGATTTGGGAGTCATGTTCGATGACCCATTGCACAACTGCACGGAACACGTCCGGGTCCAACTCTTTCTCTGCACAGGCATAAGTTTCGCCAGTTGAAGGGCTGGAAGAAGACACCGCCCCGTAAGGACCATCAGTGATTTGCATTCCTGCAAACGCAGGAAGCCGAATCGTCGAGAGGTGACGGTAATCATCGTCCACGTATTCGGGAAATGGGGGTGCATGCACGTTGTAGATATGCGTTACTGAGGCATAACTATTATTAGACAAAAGTTTCGGCATAACTCCTCTATTTCAGGTGCTTATGCCAAAACTTTTTGTCTGTTTTCCCCACAAAAAGTCCCTTTCCATCAGCCTATCATTGCCAAATTTGTCCTCGGCTCATATCCAAGGCAGCATCAGCTATGAGGTCTCTTAAACTGTAATGCCTGGATTGAGAGAGCGATCGCAGCATGGTCCCCTACTACCCCAAGACAGGAATTTTTCGCTTGAAGCTATCTGATAGCAGGAGTTTTAAGTATTCTCAATAACTGGGATATCAACAGTATCTCAATCGTGAGACTTTAGTCACTACCCCCTTAATCCCCCTGAGCTCGCCACCTACCTCTTCACGAGTCATTTCACGAGTTACGTCTTGAATGATTTCAGCTTCGATGGTGGGCTCTCGAACATTATCAGCAGCCTCAATATAAATAATCGCGCCATCCTGTAGTTGAATCGGGGTTGGTTAGCTCATAGCTCTTGCAAAATCAGGATTTGCGGTTAAATCTATTGTTTCTACAGAACAACCTCCTGCCAAACCAAAGGTTAGAAGGCTTTATCCCGGATAAAAGAGTTGACACGGTGCGCAACCCTCTTTTGTTCGCCCCTACTGACTAAAGGAGTGCTATGAATCGCATTAAAGTTGCCCGTTGGCTCATTATTTCAGCAGTCATCGTGGTGGGAATTGTTGAGTACAATATCCGGGAGCAAAACGTCAAGGCAGATTATCGCCGCCTCGCTAGTACCAGCAAGGCTGAGGAAAAACAGGTTCTGTCGCAAAAAGAGGGTGATGATAAGGTGGGAAAGCATGCCCCCCTGTTCCTATCGTCCCCATGCCTACTTCCTCTCAGTTCAAATGGCGACACTTTTTGCCTGAAATCATCCTGCTGAATGTTCGGTGGTATTGCCGCTATGCCTTGAGCTACCGAAACTTAGAGGAGATGATGGCCGAACGAGGGGTCGAAGTGGATCACTCAACGATCAATCGCTGGGTGCTAAAGTACGCCCCGGAACTAAACAAACGTCTTCGACAATATCTGAAGCCAACCAACGACTCGTGGAGGGTAGACGAAACGTATATCCAAATCAAAGGCGAGTGGGAGTATCTGTATCGCGCGGTCGATTCACAAGGCAATACTTTGGACTTTATGCTGAGCGTCAAGCGGGATGGCAAGGCAGCGGCGCGCTTCTTTCGTAGAGTGTTGAGAGCTAACCATGTCACTGCACCACGCGTCATCAATGTGGACAAGCATGCCGCTTATCCGGTTGCCATTGAGCGGTTAAAGAGTGAGAAAACGCTGGCAGCAAAGACCGAACTGCGGCAGGTGAAATACTTGAATAACCGGATTGAGCAAGACCATCGCCATATCAAGCGTATCGTCAAACCGATGATGGGGTGCAAGTCTTTCAACAGTGCTAGACACACGTTGAGAGAATTGAAGCGATGAATATGATTCGCAAAGGACAGGCTCAGGGGGTTGGAAGTGGCGATGTGCGAGCACAAGTAGAATTCGTGTCTCAAATTTTTGGACTTGTTGCTTAATTGAGTCTAGAGTCGGTCAATTGTTTGTACCTCAATAGTTCTTGCGACAGAACCATAACGATTAGCGTCACCAGATGTAGGGGACTTAAAACGAAGCAGAAAGCATCTCAGTCAATGCGGTGCACGCGGTTGTTCGCTGGAACTGCGCCGCTCTCCCCACAATCTGATTTAACAGATAACCTCGTAAGTAACTTTGGGGCGGCATACCTCTTTTTAAGCGTTTTTGAATACCACAATAACCTTTATTTTGCGAGTTCTAGTTCGACAGCTCGGTAGAACTCTTTCACCTGCTCAGGAGACTGAAGATGATAAACCTGCTTGCTTTCCTTAGCTTTAAGCACATACTCTCGATACTTGGGTGTGAGCTTCTTATGGCACAGCCAAACCGTATAATAACTGTTCAGCGTACCCCTCAAGAGCGGGGTAGTGCATCAAAACGTGGTGGGTTCGGTAAAGTAGCAAGGCACCTCCCCTCAAGCATGATCTATGGAATGCAAACTCTGCACTTACCCCCGCATCCATAAACATGGCAAAG
>NZ_JACJOD010000020.1 GCF_014695385.1 Trichocoleus sp. FACHB-46
GTTACATCCTAGGTAGTCAACAAATTGTTTTCGGAATTTTTCAATAAGAGCAAAATTCTTATCTACATACTCATATGTTTTTTTGTAGTCTGATTCACGCAAGTCTACTAAGCTTTGAAATTTTGTTTCACTCATTAACTTTCTCTCAGTAAATAGCTCTAAGCTTTTGCTTTGCCTTGGTTATTAAACTCTGCCTATTAATAACCAAGGATGATGAACACCATTAATTAATAGTGTTACGTTCATAACTTTCATGGTAATACATAGTACAAGCGATCGCCTACTTCTTTCCTACTTTAAGTAGATAAAGATTCCATAAAGATTTTTGATTTTCACTAGTCGTTTTTCAAAACCAAATTAGCCTCAAACCCTAGAACGATGCAGATTTGAGGCTAATTTGGCTGCTGTCTCCTGCTCTAGGCAGGGTGGGAATAACTCTCACGTAATTTCAATAAGGACAAATTCCATGAAAGTACGTGAGGTTATTAAACACTTGGTCGTTAAGGGCTGGTATCACGTTGCAACTAAAGGGAGTCATCGTCAATTCAAGCATCCACACTTGCCTGGAAAGGTTACAGTATCAGGCAAACTAAGCGATGACGTACCTATAGGGACTCTTCATAGTATTCTACTGCAGTCGTCCATTGAGAGATGGAGTAGGGAGAGAGATGCTACACTTCTCAATCAAAACCTAGGTGAGAAGCGTAAGGGACAAAGAGCTAATAAATGAGCTGCCAGGCTCTCAACACTCGACAAATAAGCAAGGAGCGATCGCTGGAAAGCTAACTTATGACTGCTCGTCGTCACCCTGCGGGAGCAAACGATTTTGGTTCTGGGAATTTGAAGATTTGGAACCAGATGCGGGAGTGATAGAGCGGAGAGATAATCCTGGTAGGTCTTGGGGAGATGGGAGAGGTGGACCTCCTGGCAGTCCCGGTAAAACAGGTGCTTCCATACGTTGAGTGGGCATGATTTGTGGTGCTTTCTTCACGTTCAATCCTAAGTCCGCAAGGGATTTAGTGGTACGGCGTTGACGGAGCTGGATAGGTTGATAGCGATCGCCATCTAACGCAGGCTCCGTAGCTGAGAAGTAGTCGGCATTCAACTGTTTCCGCTTCACGACTGACAAGGTACGCCCTAGACAAGCTTGCAGTTCTGCGCTGTCAAGGTCATGTTGAAGAAACTCAAAGGGGAAGACACCCCAAGGTGCAAACAAGTAGAGGTTAATGATGGCAACTTTCGAGAGTAGAGCATCAGTGTTGAGCCCCAACAGCTCAAAGCTGTAATTTGATGCCGTCATGAGAATTCGGCCTGTCCCTGTCTCAGGATCAACCAAGAGTTGGTCCCGGTAGTCACCGTTGCGGTAGGGAAAGAGCGATTTCACCTCACGCTCTGCCACTTCCATTGAGATTTGAGGTGGAACACGATAGCTTTCATCACTCAATTCTTCTAGAAGAGCTCCTAAGTGGTCATAGGGCCAGAGCAGGAGATAGCTAACATCAAACACTTGGAAAAGGCGATCGTGCACGCCGCCATCCCACAGATCGGTGGGGAAATCAGGAACAGAACAATGTCCTAGGCTCCACAAAATCCAGTCGATCAGGTATCGGACTGCATTCCACTTCTGCTGAGTATTGACTCGCCAAGCTGGCGTAATCATGTCTAAGCAGTAGTGCAGCATCCCCATGACTTTGGGGTGTGGCTTAGACTCAAATACAATTCGCGGGATCGAAGTATTGAGTAGAGTTCCTGCTTCCTGAATTTCTTTCCAATACTGCCAATGTCCAAGGATGCAGGTCTCATCATCAATCATGGGGCTAAGCATCCAACCAGCGGTTGTGCCGAGAGGTTGGAAGGGGATATCTCCCCCAACGTAGGCAACCTCAAGCTCGCCGCTGCGGGGTAAATGGTAGGCAGCCCATCCTTCAGCTGGAGCATTGGGCGATCGCTTGATTCGAGGATCAGGCAACCTGAAGGGCGATTTAACCTTTTGTTGGCGCAACAGATCAAGAACTCGCTTGGGCTGTCGTTTAGCTGCAACTGTAGGGTAGGTCAGGATAGACTCGTCGCCATCTTCCCGTAAATCAACGATCGTGGGATAGACGAGAGGAACACCGATGCGATCGGGTTGAATCGGCAAATTTTGGATGTAGCGACGCCGACTAGAAATTAGGGATTGAAATACTTGCAGTTGGCCAGACTGCGGTAGCTGTGACATAAAGAGCCTCCAAGTTTAATTACCGAAAGGATGGTTGGCTGCGCTGAGATACCACTCCAGTAGATGTTGTTGTCTCAGATTTTCGTCAAACAGGTGAAGTTGGCTGATCGGTAGTGGGCAGGCAAGGTCTAACACTACGGCGCTTGGTTCTGGGGAAGGCATAATTTCGAGCGAAATAGAGCGATCGCGAGACGCTTGAGCAGGTGGTTTTAGTGGCTCCAGTTGATCCTCGTCATACCAGGAGGTTTCGGCCATCTCGCCTAGTTCATCAACCTCTTGAACGAGATAGACCCAATGAGGCTCCATGCCAACTTGAGCTGTCCAAGGTTCGTTGGCCCAACGTTGCTCAAGAATGTATCCCGTTCCTGTCTCGATCGCTTCCTCTGTTTCCTCAGGTACAACATCCCATTCACTCGTGAGAATGGGGTAACGAACTGTCCATCTAATGGGTTGATTGATACTGAAGAGGGGATACGGTCTGTCAATTGCTTGAGGGTTCATAGGATCTGTTCCTCCAATACTTGACCGCGATCGGTCGAAAGTAAGGGGGTCGCTCCAGTCGCAGTAGCTGCATCACCATAGGAATCACTCGATGGCTGCGCCATTCGTTGCTTTTTGGCAATTCCGCGACTAGCAGCAGCTTGAACAACCTTGCGACGAATGTCCCGCGCTAGCTGCTCATAGTCATTTTTAATTTGGTGATAAGAGATAGGGGAATTGTCAACATGCTCCCAGAAGGTTTTACCTTCAGGCAACCGGTTGTGGCGAGTTAAAACATCATTGCCAGCCCATAAGTAGACTTCAACCCAGTCCCGCTGCATCGGGGCATCCATCGTGGCTGGGTACATGTAAGCCATCACCTCAGTTGGCGTAGCTAAGTTACCCACAAGGCCCTCATCATGTTCTGACAGAATGGATTCAAATCGATCGCGATGAATAGCCTCAGGCAACCAGTTAGGCAATGTATCAGCCCAAGGGCTACGATGCAAAACAGTGGGACCCATGAGATAGCGGATGTGCTGGTGGTGAAATCCGCCAATTTCCAAATAAGCAGCCACGATGTCCCGTGCGCCTACTTGCATAAGCAGACGTAAGATCTCCCTAGACTTCTGTTCTTGAAGCCAGAGCTTGATGTCATCAGCAAACTCCTGATTCGCCAATGGCTTTGATTTTGTAGGCATAGCTTTAAGGGGTTGGCTCTACAGTTTGTTCAGATGAACCAAGCAGAGCCAAGAAGAGTTGTCGGTTCTCTAGTGGAATATTGACTAAGCGTTGAAGTAATTGGACGACCCAGGCAGCAGAGCGAACTCCAAGTTTCTCCAGCTCGCCGAGATCAAGGACTACTTGCTCGACATTGGCATCAGGAGTATCAGCGATCGCTTTGAGAAATTCGATGAGTTCTAGTCGCGGCTCCGGCTGTACCAGCTCTACTAGCATCTGTAGGCGATCGCTCCAAGATTGATTAGATGGCAGTTCTACCCACGGTCTGAAAACTTCCAACCCATTCTCTTGAGAAAAAAGCAGCACAGATACCCAAGGTGACTCTGAGAGCTCACTGGCTCCTGGTGTTAAAGTGGCTTTTACAGAGACCCATACGCTTTGAGATTCAATATTCGTTTGGATGCACAGAAATTCGTCTTGATAGTCCCGCTCGTTGCAGAAGACATCATGTAGAGGTTCAGCACCTAAACAACGGACGATCGCCCTGGCTTGGTCAATTAGTTGCTGAATTTGATTCAGAGGTTCGGACATAGCGAAACCTCAAGGTAAAGTTTGCATATTGTGTAACAGTGCAGGGAGAAGTCATACTCCCTGCACTTGCGCTATTAGACCTTGGGTCTGGAAGACTCAACTTTCAAAGCCTTAACGATCGGCTCTAGAATGGCTAGATCTTCAGTAGATAGTTCGTTCAGATCAATCCTGCTGAGATAGGTTCTAAGAACTTGAATCTTTCGTCTCGCCCGCTTCGCCCGCCGCCTCATTACTAGCTGGGAGCAATAGTGGGGTATGTCGGTGGCGACCAACCACGTTGTCAGTCCAACACACAAGGTCGTGACTAGGGCAGACAGAAATATTGCTGTCCCCACGTTGGTGTAAGAACACAGAGCTAGTACTTGGTTGGGATTGCTGAGCAGGGGAATCAGCCTGATTGGAGCGACTCTCACCCAAGGCAATATCTGAAATGGAGTGGTCAGGCTTGCCAACATCTCCATTAGACCGGAGCAGAATACTGCGTTCTGAGCCAACTGGGTAATGTATAGAATTCCAGTCAAATTCAGGAGTCCCAGCCCGATCGTGATAATCCCCTTGAACAGTCGTTGCAGTTTGCGAAATGGTTGCATTAGAACCTCCGGCCTTTGGGCTGGCAGTACTTACTGGGAGGTGCCATTGAACTCGGACGCCAGCCCTACTACGAAAAAATCTCGCCCATCAACCGATCCTTTACGGATTAGATCATTGAGTTGGGCACCAGAAGCAAAGCTAACATTGGAGGCTCCTGCCTGCCGATAAGCGTAGTAGGTGGCATCATCATACTTTTTTGATGACTGGGATGCCTGAGATTGTACCTCTACCTTGGTTGTTGTGCTCTTAGCTGGCTCTTCTGGTTCAGGGGTCAGTTTGCTCTTCTTATTGATGAGAGCGATCGCATAGTTGCAGCTACGCTTAAATTCCGCACTAGCCTCGTCAATATCAAACACTAAGGTATTGATTTCTCCGACGTGACGCTCTACCTCGTTAAATCTTAGATTTTTGAGGGCGAGTACCATTTGGTCAGGGTCTTGGTATCGGTCAGCAAATGCTTTAATGGCAGCGCGAACTTGTCGTCCTTGCTCAATAAATTCTTCAACACGCTCACGGTCTGTTGTTTCACCTGAGTGCAGAAGTCTATCGGAAATTCGTTGGAGCCAACCTTTACGGTAAGCAACGATCAGTAGCGCGATCGTTCCTACTAAAGCTAAGGTTGCTCCAGTAATTAGGTATTCCATGAAATAAATTGCCTCCAGTTGTGGCGATGAGGCTAAATCTTTAGATGCACTTTAATTCTGCTTAAGTGCATTCAGTTAATTCAGTTTATCTTATACATATAAATCATATACTGCAATAAGTCAAAATACAGATTTAGTCCAAAATAAGAAATAACTTAAATCAAGCAAGTATGCTAATCAAGACAAAAGCACAATGGAGTTTTGAAAGTGAGCTAGCTCTAGAAACAGTAGTATGGGAAAACCTCGAATCTTTATTTTCACTAACCCCTCTTAAGCGGCAGTATCAGTGTCAAGGAGAAATCTGTGATATTGTCGCCAGCGATGCCAACAAAGGTTTAGTTATCTTAGAGCTAAAAAATACCGAGGATCGCTACATTGTCCAACAGCTCACCCGCTACTATGACAATTTGATTCAAGAAAAACCTTGGCCCAGCCAAATTGATTATTCCAAGCCAGTTCGACTAGTCGCGATCGCACCTAGCTTTCATCGACACAACTTTATTGACCAAAAATATCTTCGTCTAAATCTAGAATTTTTCACTTGCAAGGTTCTTCAGTCTGACGAAGTTTTTTCCTTGCAACTGCAATCCGTAGAAACACAAGAGAGCAAAATCCTTCAACTGTCCTACACCCAAGTTCAGGTTTCTCAATCTCCAGACTTACCAGAACCACCTCAGGTATTATTGGATCGCTTAGGTGGATGGCCTGTTGAGGCTCAGCAAAGTATTCTTAGGCTACGTGAGCGGATTCTACTTGCTGACCCACGAATGCAAGAGACGGTTAGTGGTCAATCCATTTATTACGGTCGAGGGAAACAAAACTGTGCGGAGTTGTACTTTGACAAAAAGCAGCAGAGCCCAATTTTATTCCTATGGCTACAACTTTGGCGCTATGAGAAAAATGCCACTGGTCGCCACCGAATTTGGACTGACTGGGAACGAATTTTATTCTGGGCTCATGTCCCTACAGGGCTGGGACAGGTAAAAACTCGTGAGGAATGGAGGCAGATTCCCGAAAATAAGTGGCCACGAAAGCATCTAGAGATGGGACGAAGAAGCCTCGTTGCCGATTCTTTTTATTCAGAGCTTTCAACTAGGCTGGGATGTAAAGAAAGCACTTCTTCATTGATACCAATAGTTGATGTTGCCCTGGAAAGATGGCAAACAAGGCTTTAACAAATCTTGAACGCTACTCCCTCTACTTTAGAGAATGACGGGTTTAAAGGCCAACCATTTCTCGATTTTCAACTCCCATAAGCTGCTGTGAAATTTGCATACGGGTTGACAACTTTAAGCAACTAAATTCATTTCTAAGCTGTTCTAGGCGGGCTAGTGCATTTGATTTTTCTTGACCTAGCTCAATTAGCTTCTCTTGCAAATG